>JBGSJT010000203.1:0-2779 GCA_041741715.1 Pirellulaceae bacterium
CTACAAGCTGCTCGAAAAGGTCGGCGAAGGAGGCATGGGATCTGTCTGGGTAGCCGAGCAGTCCGTGCCGGTGAAACGCAAAGTAGCTCTGAAACTCATCAAGGCCGGGATGGACTCCAAGGCCGTCTTGGCCCGCTTCGACGCCGAGCGACAGGCATTGGCTCTGATGGATCACCCGAACATCGCGAAAGTGCTCGACGCTGGGACGGCCGAATCGGGCCGACCGTACTTCGTCATGGAACTGGTCAAGGGAACACCGATCACCGAGTTTTGCGACGCGCGGAAACTGAGGCCGAAGTCCAGGCTCGCGCAGGAGTTCGTGCTGCCCGACGTGACTACTTGCTGGCAGAGAACGAATATCAGCTGGCGATGAAAATACTATTTCCAGAGGATCAATCGAAATAAGTCGCCAATCGCGATCGGCGCTCTACAGCCTCCTTTGGTGCCAATTCGACGATTCGCGGATTGTGAAGCGCTGCTTCAGTTCACGCTGGAGTATCTTCCGTCCTGACTCAATCAGGCTTTTTAGGTTCAAATGACACGCCGCGTTTGATAGACTATGCAGCTCTCTCGCGTAAGCGGTTTTCAACTTTGGAAACTGCATCGGGAAAAGCGTCATGGCGAACCAACTGGGAATGAATAAGTCACTGGCAATTAAGAACTTACGTGCATCTGGACTCTCTGAGCGAAAGATAGCAGAGGCACTGGGTGTGTCGCGCGGAGCGGTCAGGCGGCACTTGTCGGCGGAAGGCTCAAACGATACCAAAGCGCCAACCGGTTCAGAGGATGAGCCGAGCGCGTTGGATGCAGTCGGTTCGCCGCATCGGTGTAATCCACCGACCGTACCTCGCAGTTTCTAGAATCGAAGTCAATCTGACTGCATTCAACGTTTTAGGAATGTCTCTGTTCGCGCTCATGACGAACCGTCCTTTCGCATAAGTCTTCGCAACCCATGACACGCCCTCGTGTGCGCGCCGGCCAAATCGCGGATGTATCAAATTGACTACAAATGCCGGTGGATTCTAGGGAAACCCGGCGGATGGTTCGGTCGTTTCCGGACAAGGTAATTGCTGTCCCGGGCATGATCACGCTCAGCCCGTGTAGCGATCCAAACATAATGTGTTTGTTCAACAAGAATTGGACCAAAACGAGATCGTCAGGGGCCAACTGATCATCTGTGTTACCGCCCGATGCGAGACACGCTGTACATGCTGACTCGCAACAGAACCTCACCAGGACATGGTGTTGATGTCGCTATGGTTTACTCGCTTGAATTGCCATGCCAATCCGAACGGAGCGTTAACCTTGCCGCACATTCTTTAGCTTTTTTGGAAAGAGAGCCGACCGTCTGATCGCACTTCGCTGACCTATTGGTGATGAGCGAACAAACGACACAGGAACATTTTCCATCATATTCCTGTCACGCCAACTCTTCTAGGACATTCAGGGCTACCAGAACTGATGTATCCTTTGGTTATTTCGCCAGCGTGGCTGACCGAGCTCCTGACCCCTGGAAATCGCCGGCTGGGCACGGAAACGCAAATTCGTTCACTGGTGCGGATCGGTCACGAAGCCGGTCACATCGAGGGCGATGAAGAACAGTTGATTCATCGTGCGTTCGTGTTGAACGAACGCAGCGCCCGTGACATCATGACTCCGATTGGAAACGTTCGAGCGCTTGCCGAGTCTCGAAGAATTGGTCGGAGAGATTGAAGACGAAAAAGACGTGGCGTCTCGATAGCGGAACTCACCAAAGTATGGTTGTCCCCAAAACGGAGAAGTTTCGAAATGGTTCTCGAACACAATCGCCGGATTACACTGCTGATTGTGCAAAGGGCTCGATCCTAGTCCCAAGCACGAATGCCATTTGTGACACAGGATGCATGGACCGATGTTCTCTAAACTTGGCAATCAAGGACACGCCACCTGGAATCTCTGGAACATCGAAACCCATCAACTGCTTCGAACTGTTGACTATCAGCCTTCAGCCGCGCCAATTGGGTTGCATCATTCGAGAGCGGTCGGCAGGCTGCAGTTTGCGCACGTGCTGAAAGAATTTCCGCCCGCTAGCGAGCGAGGCTGACTGACTATCAGCTGCTAGTAATACTTCCCTTAGAGTAGGTATTTGTTCACCGCTTTTTCATCCCATTCTATCCCGCTTCCAATTGCGCCGTCGATGATTGCCATGCCTTTGTCGACGGTAAGCGGATTTTTCAAAATCGGATTCCACCAGTCGGCATACTCAAGCCAGTCCGCAGTGGGTGTGCAACAGAGTAGTTGTGCGCTTACTTCCGGCCAGAGGTGGCTGGACACTCCAAGTCCGTGGGCCTGCGCCAACGATGCAGCACGCATCCAGCCGCTCACACCACCGATTTTCATGACGTCCAGCATTACGTAGTTTGATGCCTGCGCTTCGATTGCGTGTTGCAAATCAAGCGTACCCCACCAGTTCTCTCCGCACTGGATCGGAGTGCGTACCGCACGGGCGATTTTTGCATGTCCGAGGTAGTCATGCGCGAGCGTCGGTTCCTCGACCCAGATTAGCCCCTCGTTGTCGAGCAATCGGATACGTTCGACTGCTTGAGTAGGTGACAGACACTGGTTGTAGTCAACCATGATAGCCATCGCTTCGCCCACTGCTGACCGGATCGCACGCACAACTTCAACGTCTTGTCGCACAGTTGGATAGCCAATCTTAGCCTTGACGCCCTTGACTCCCAACTCAGCCCAACGCTCTGCGGTCTTTGCGCACTCCACTGCGCCATCGTAACCAACAGCG
>JBGSJT010000204.1:0-2316 GCA_041741715.1 Pirellulaceae bacterium
TTGGCCATGGTCCCCGAGCTGGAGTTGGTCGAACTGGAGCGTGGGGACGAATGCTGCGGATTTGGCGGGACCTTTGCAGTCGCCGAGGAGGGAGTGTCGGTGATGATGGGGGCGGATCGCGTGGCCGATCATCTCCGCGCTAGCGCGGAAGTCATGACCGCCACCGACACCAGTTGCCTAATGCATATGGACGGCATCATCCGCCGTCGCCGTCAGCCACTGGTTACCATGCACATCGCCGAGATCTTGGCCGGTCGGTCGCTGACGGGACAAAGTCGCTGATCGCTCCGCCGCGTAAACTGAAACTTAAACTTAACATCGAGCGGGAAATAATTGTCGCGACTTCAGCGTAGCTACGACAGTTATTTTCCGAACGATGCTTATTTGCGGGGGTTGATGTACAGCACGACATTATTGCTGGCTCGTCCGGCAACGAGCAAATCTAGATCACTGTCTCCATCGATGTCCACTGCGCGGATGTCATAGGCTTCTTGATCGTGTCCGACAATGTGAGTTGTAAAGTCTCCGTGACCATCGTTCTCGAACCAGGCGGCCAGCTTGCTGCCGTAGGCGCAGGTGGCTGCGTCGAGATCCCCATCTTCGTCCATGTCGATCACCGTCAAGCAGTGCGGTTCGGTTAGCGTATCGTGGATCACATGCTCCTTCCAATTGGGCCCTTCGAACCAGACGACTCCCACCCCATGTCCACGGGATGCCAATAAATCGACTTGTCCATCACCGTTGATATCCGCCGGATGAATGTTGGTGGCACCGGGATGCTTGCCAGGGATTAAGTGTTTCTTCCAAGTCGCGGTCGGATCAGTGGGGGATTCCCACCAGGCGAAGTATTCCCCCAAGCCTGACTTGTCTTGTTCGCCCCCCTTGGCTCCTGTGGCTGCATCGGGGCGCCCATCGCCATTGATGTCACCGAACCCCAAGTAGTGCGTTAGCCCTGGCGCATCGCCGCTGGCAAAGATATGTCGCTCCCAGTTGGCCGCTGTTTTGACACCCGTTGGGATTTTGAACCAGGCCAGTGAATTTGCAAAAGGTGGCAGCGGCTGAGCGCTGGTAGCCAATAGGTCGACCCGGCCATCGCGATCAACGTCCCCCTGCAACAGTCCATGGATACCGTGCACTTGATCATCGACCAAACGCAGTGGCCACTTCTCGTCCAGCGGTTTTGCTGGCTGCTCCAACCACACGATTAGCCCAGGATTGTAGCGTGCCCCGATGTAATCCAAATCCCCGTCGCCATCGACATCAAACGCTTCGCTGTGAATAAAGCTATGCTCCGGATTGTCATCCAAAATGACCTCCCGCCAATCGGGGCCGACCAGTAGTCGCGTCTTCTTGTCTGCATTGCAGATCACGTCGATCAAACCATCGCCGGTAAAATCTCCCGCCACGGCTGTCATGCAACTCGCCCCCGAGTAGACCGTCTGCTTGTGCCATTTGTCCGAATCATCGACGACGGTGGGACTTTCCCCGCGCAGCGTTGGATTGGCTGTGTTGCCCAACGCCAGCATTCCTAGTACTAATGTGATTGATCGCGCAGAACCCATGTTGGAACTCCTGAAGAAATTTAGTTGGTGCGAAATGAACGCGGCACCGGTATAACTAAGATACATTATTCTGATGACTGGGATGAGCCCACCGGTATTGCATTGCGACTATTGCATTGCGAGGTCAACCTCAGGACACCAGTGGGCTGGTGCCCGTTCCGCTCGCCGGACCTTAACCGGTCAGAATCAACGATTTTTCGTGGAGCAAAGATGATCACTCAATGGATCCAGACACCAGTCGGCAGACTGCAAGCGGTGTGGAGCGATTCCGGAAAGTTGCAATCATGCGGCTTCACACGCGAATCTCAAGCCACGCTCCTCCCCTCGGAAATTCAACCCCAGCAGCGATTGTTAGAAGAGCGTCTGGAATTGTATTTTAACCATGGGACGTTCGATTGGGATTTGGAATCGCTCGACTGGACAGACATTACGCCGTTCCACGAGCGCGTGCTCCGCGAGTGTTACGCGATTCCGGCTGGTGAAACACTCACTTATGCCGAGTTGGCGTGTCGCTCCGGCAGCCCGCGTGCGGCGCGGGCCGTAGGAAGCGCTATGGCTCGAAATAGATGGCCACTGCTAATCCCCTGTCATCGTGTGCTGGGGGCGAGTGGACAATTGACAGGATATTCAGGTACAGGTGGGCTGAAAACCAAACGTTGGTTGCTCCTACTTGAGACGCACACGATGAAGCCCGCACTCTCATGAAAAAAAACATGTCTCAGCGGCTGCTTCAGAATGCGACATTGTTCCTGGC
>JBGSJT010000205.1:0-13562 GCA_041741715.1 Pirellulaceae bacterium
GCCAGACTATGTATTGAATACAAGATGAACAAGATGTCCCTAAACGTGGCGCAAAAACGCTGGGATGGGCTAATTGGCATCCGTGAAAGGGCTTCCTTCGAACAGGCACACGAATACTTAAAGCTCCATGGGTTATTTGGCAATGGAGTTTTGGATCTGCGTGATATTTCCACTCTCATCGATAAAAGCCAGCCTCAATGCTCATGGCCACTAGAACAAACGCCTGGTTTATCGATTTCCACTATTCATCGAAGCAAAGGGCTCGAATTTGAAAATGTAATCCTTTTAAAAGCCCAGCAGGGCAACTTTAACGCTGGCGATATTGACGAAGGGCATGGCGAAGCTCGGCTTCTCTATGTCGCGGCAACAAGAGCAAAGCGTCATCTCGCAATGCTGATGCGAGACAAATCAGTGCTTCAGAGCGGCAACAAGCACTGCAAAGGATTCCGATTCAGTAGATTAAACCACTTTCATCTCTTCAATTTCCAAACCAAAACCAACTTCCTACTATTAGACGGAGTTGATGAATTCGATCTGTCGGACTTGCTGCAATCCATGTCGCTAAAGTCTGTGATAGAATCGCAGAATGAAGTCTGGGAACATTGCGTGGGTGGCGTGAAAACCATGTCGGCAGAACGCTCCGGTGGCGACTTCAGCTGGATTCTACCAACTGGCCGCCGAATCTGTTCGGTGTCAACAGAGCTCTTAAGCAGCGTTGCGACTTTGGGTAAGACATTTCGAGGTGGCGTCGTCAGTGCAATAGCTGCGGTTAGGAATGTTCCTGTCGTTGATTTGGCAAGTGTCTCGTTTGCTTGGGAGGGCGGCAATTCCTTAGAGCAACGTCTCGGAGCGGCCAGGTTGGCAATGATTCCTGTCGTTTATGGATTGGCAGAAATCGAGTTCATTAATTGATATCCGATCGAAACACGAACCTGGAATATGTCACTAAATGAGCAGCAACTCAATTCAAACACCGCGCGCGGCTCGCGAACTAATCGTAGACGCTCTATGTCGCCGCTTGGTGGGGCCACTAGCTGAAGATGAGATAATCCCCAACACGGCATATGATACTTATCATACGGGATTTCTCTCGCCCGCCAGAACGCCTGTCGACGAGGAAGAGGACGACCAGGATTCCGCAGACTCGGACCCCGATACGGGTGCCGGAGAGGCAACACTAACCCTAGCGAATCTGGCGCAACAAAGTGCTATGGGGATGTCATTTCAAGTTGATCCTGGTCACAACATGCCGGTAAGATTGACGGCGGTTTGGGCAGAATATGTACCGGAAGAAATTGAAGTCGACGCAGAACTCGAACCCAGTGACACCGAGCGTGCCCGGTCTGGGAAAAGTGATGAGAAACAAATTGAGAACATAGAATCCAGCCATAAGGACAAGGCGAAATCGAAGAACCACGATTTTCGCTGGCGACGAGAAATACACACACTAACGCACGACCTTCTACCACCGGGGCAGCCGCGCGAAGATCCCAAGTCCGAGAATGGAATTCAGCTTCGCATTATTGATCGCATTCAATCGAACGCGCGTATCGTTACATTTTCAATTGTCAACAATCGAGCGCGAGCCGTATTTCCAAAAGACAATCGCATCTACCAAGTGCAACTAATCGCTGACACCGCGGATTCTCGCGCCGTCTTCGTCGCTCGGCCGCCATCTTCTCAAGTCCACGATGACGAGTTCTGGAATTACGAGCTTCTATACCGTAATCACAAAGAACTGGCGGTCGGACACGGCTGCTCAGTCGATTGGCAATCTGATGACGGACGTCAGGCAAGGAAAATTTGGACTTGCTGGATGCCCAGCGTCGAAGTGCCCAAAGCTGCGGCGAATGTATTAGAAGGCAGCAAATTGCTTGAGCTAGATTATCTCAGTCAGTTTGGTGGACGTGACTTAATTTGCGAAAACCTATTGGAATTGGCTGTCGCCTATGAAACCTGGATTACTTCTATTGAAGGCGAAGTAGAGTTGGCCGTTCGCGAGTTCGCGCCCGAGCACCGAGATGCAGTGAAAAAGGCATGTGAACGAAACATTAAGAAATGCCAAAAAACGGCTGAACGCATTCGACTTGGAATCGCATGCCTAAAAACCGATTCGGTATGGGAGGCGTTCTGCCTAGCCAATGTAGCAATGGCGCGAAGCATGCGCAAGTCGCGTCCTGAGAAAACTCCTACGTGGCGGGCGTTTCAGCTCGCTTTCATTCTTGTTTGCCTGCCCTCGTCAGTAAACCCAAAGCATGAACACCGCAAGATTCTTGATTTGATCTGGTTCCCTACCGGAGGAGGCAAGACGGAAGCCTATTTAGGCTTGGCAGCAATCGTCATTTTCCATCGTCGCATAACCGCCAGAAGCGCGGCGGAGGCGAGTGGCACGGCCGTACTGACCAGATACACGCTCAGGTTGTTGACAATACAACAGTTTGAGAGAGCGACGCGGATGATTTGCGCTTGTGAGCTCATTCGAAAAGCCAATAAAGAGCGGTTTGGAACGACGCCTCTAACTTGCGGCTTGTTTGTCGGAAACTCCGCCACGCCAGGAAAATTGATGGAGGCTGAAAAGGTACTTGCTGGTGACGCAGGTGAAGATGGGAACTTGACAACTCTTCCACTGGTTCATTGCCCTTGGTGCCGCGAAGAACTCCAGAGAGATGAACAGCGAATAGAAAACGGGCGCTTGGTCACACCATGTCCAAATTCTGACTGTGAGTTTCATGATGAGATACCAATCGCGGTCGTGGATGAAGAGATTTATAACCATCCGCCAACTATGGTCGTCGGGACTATTGACAAGTTTGCCCGCATGGCATGGGAGCCACAAATTCGAAATCTTTTCGGAACAGACGGCAACAACCCGCCGTCGCTGATCATCCAGGATGAGTTGCACCTAATTTCGGATGCACTTGGCACTCTGGCTGCGCTTTACGAAACTGCGATCGATTTTTTGTGCAACAGTAAAGGCAGTGGTCCGAAAATCATCGGATCAACGGCCACGATCCGGCGCGCTGAACACCAGTGTCATCGTCTTTTTGACCGTACTGCAGTTCAATTCCCACCGAGCGGCTTAATTGCTGGAAATTCGTTTTTCTATAGAAATGACGATGTCAAAGACAATCCTGGACGGCTTTACGTCGGTATTCACGCTCAAGGCCGATCACCCAAACACACGCTTGTGTGGACAGTCGGATCGCTGGCACAAGCTGTGATGGAGCACACAATACCAGACGTAAAGTTGCGGGACCCATTTCACACGCAAGTGCTTTATTTTAACAGCCTGCGAGAACTTGGCGGTGCACTGGTCCTTGCCGAGGATGACGTACCTCGATATTTAAAGTCCATTGTTCCCGACGGTGGACTACCGCGGCGAGAACTTGCTTACATGAAAGAACTAACTGGCCAAGTCCCATCTTCACAGATCCCGGAAATGATGCGTGATCTAGAAAAGTCACTTTATGATGATGACTGGAATCGCGAGCCGCTGGATCTTGTATTTAGCACAAATATGATTTCCGTTGGCATTGACGTGGATCGCCTCGGACTCATGGTCGTGAACGGTCAGCCGAAGACAACAAGCGAATACATTCAGGCAACAAGCCGTGTGGGAAGGCCAAATGGAAGCGCCGGATTGGTGATCACGCTTTATAATTGGACCCGCCCCCGGGATCGATCGCACTACGAGCGATTCACAACGTATCACAAAGCTTTTTACCGTCATGTTGAATCAGTTAGTGTGACTCCCTTCTCTGCCAGGGCCCGAGATCGTGCGCTTCATGCAGTTCTGGTGGCGTTCAGTCGTCTGTTGATACCCAATCTGTCGGAAAGAGACTTCGCAGGACAGTTGGCGGACAACGAAATGCTTCAGAACCGCGTCCGGGAATTTGCTCAAGAAATCTTTCAGCGAGCAAAATCTGTCGACCCCAGCGAGGCAGAGGCTACGCGACGCCAACTTGAAGTTCTCATCGATGAATGGACCAATGAAGCAAAGCACCACCGTAAAAAACTGCTTTGGAGCAAAGGTCCCTTTCAGCATGATCGTTACGCAATGTTGCGAAGTCCTGATTCAAGCATTGGTCAGGGACTATGGTTAACCCGGCATTCGATGCGTGACGTACAAGCTCCCACTCCCGTCCGGATCTTGACCAAGAAGCAATTAGAAGACCAGTTCCAGAAGGGAGCTCCGAAGCAGGATGGCTAAAGAGAAAAAAAAACCTCCAAAACCCAATGGAAAGATTAATCTAAGCCAGGCGGTGTCCACCTACGGAATTGGCTCGATCTGCGAATTGCGGTCCTTTCGGGGTGGATCATCCAGTTTGAGTTCTGTAATGATTGTTGGACTTGATTGGTGGAAGGATCGCGATCTTCGTGAGATTCATGAACCAACCCTTGCGAACAGCCTCGGAGTGAGATTTCTCCGTGAGCCGCCGGTTCAAAATGACGAAGAAGGGGCTTGGAACATGGTGCCTTCAGTTCGTTTTCCGCGTTATTTAGTTTGCAGCAAATGCGAGCGTTTGGGAGTAGTCGGAAAACAGTTTGATGGCACGGGAATGGGAACACCACGCTGCAACGCAAACACTTGCTCAGGCCATGGAGTTCCAGCTCGTATTGTCACAGCATGCTTCCATTCCCTGAAGGATGGAGGCGAGGACAACCAACCTGGCCACATCGACGATTTCCCATGGGACTGGTGGGCGTTTTCGGAGCATGATGGTCCCAAATGCAACTCTCCACAGTTATTCCTACGCGCACTAGGCAACACGTCCTCGTTGGCTGGCTTGCGAGTCGAGTGTCGATGCCCGGAGTGTGAGAAGAGAGAGCCGAAGTATATCGGGCGCACGCTGGCGAATGTCTTTCAACAGGAAAACCTTGGAGCACTGCAGTGCTTCGGAAAGCGCCCCTGGCTCGACGACCAGCAGGCTGGATGTGGGCGGAAAGTCAGGGCCCTACTGCGAGGTGCATCGAATGTGTATTTTCACGTGGTTGCTTCCGCAATATCCATTCCTCCATATTCAGAAGCGCTTGTTCAATTAATAGCAGACAGATGTTCATTCGTTTTGGCGCAAGTTGGATCATTCCCTTTTCCGCTGCTCGTTACGATGGTGAAGAATGGGATACCCTACCTCGGCGAACAATACACGGACGAGCAAATTGAAAGTGCTCTGCGCGTTTTAGGAGACAAGTCTCAAATCAGGACAGTGCAGTCAGACGTAGAGCAGCGATTTTATGAAAGGGAGGCGTTACGCGAAGGGCGCCCAGAGGAAGAAAAGGGACGCTCAGAATTTGTCGCTCATATTGTTGCGGACGAGACGATGGAGCAGTCGGAGCTTTGCCATGCTTATTTACACCAGCTTGTTCAAGTTACGCGTCTCCGTGAGGTGCGCGCTCTTCGTGGCTTCACTCGCATTGAACCGCCAATTGGCGCCGATCCTTACAAAATTAGCTGCGCACCAATTCATCGACGACCTAGTGATTGGTTGCCAGCGTTTGAAGTTAGAGGCGAAGGCATTTACTTTGAAATCGACGAACGCCCGCTTGCCGTATGGGAAGAGGAAGACGCGGTGACGACGCGTATTGGGCTGTTGCACAAGCGCTACCAGGAAGCGAGGAAACTCCGCGGTCTTCCAGTAGCAACCAAGGAGGAACTGCCGTCCGCCCGCTATGTTCTAATACATACACTTTCCCACTTGCTAATTAAGCAATTGTCACTTGAATGCGGATACTCAAGCGCTTCTCTTCGCGAACGATTGTATGTATTTGACGGAACGGAAAGGAACAGCATCGCTAGGGGTAAGAGTGCCGGCGTACTACTCTATACATCAACATCCGATGCAGACGGCACTTTGGGCGGATTAGTCCGACAAGGCAATCCTGACCGCTTAGAACAGCTACTTTACTCAGCTCTTGAAGGTGCAAGATGGTGCTCGTCTGATCCATTGTGTATTGAAAGCGAAGGGCAAGGGGCTGATGCGCGAAATCTCGCAGCTTGTCATGCCTGCTGTTTGCTATCGGAAACTTCTTGTGAGAATGGCAATCGCGACCTCGACCGTGGCCTGTTGGTCGGTACCCAAGACCAACCGGGAGCTGCGTTCTTTAAAGAGTTTAGAGCTTTAGGGGCAATGTAACGTTACTTGACTCGCCTTAACACAACAAGGCAAAGGCGACAGAATGAGCTTCGGCGAACAGTTAGTTTTAAACGCTTTGCGCGAGACGTCGCCCGCAGAATGGGTCTTAATGCATTCACTATGGCTCAAGGATCATGAGTCAAAACAGCACGCGGAAATCGACTTCTTGGTTATCACCGACCGTGCAGCATTAATTCTTGAAGTTAAGGGCGGCGTCGTATTTCGCGAAAGCGATGGCCGCTGGCATTTTGCCAAAAAAAACATGTCGGAAGAATTTGTCAAACGGGAAGGTCCGTTTGATCAAGCACGCTCAGCGTTTTATGCCGTTCGCAACTATTTCGACGAGGCCAAGCAATTATATCTCTTTCATAATCGGATTTGGGGATACGGAGTTATTCTACCGCAATGCATTTTGCAAATGAACGGGAGAGATCCGGCGATCAAACCTGAAATGTATCTGGATGCCAGGTCATTTCCCGAGGGTCTGATGTCGTTTGTCGACAAGTTAACGGACTACTGGGAAATCGACAATATTCGCATGAAGGAGAAACTCCGCATTCCAGCGGAACAACTTAAGCGAAAAATGACCTCGGATGATCGTTGTCGCATCGAAGGCCTCTTGCGTCCTGCCTTGCGACCGGTTCAAGGTGTCACGGTAACAGCACGCGAAGCAGAGATTGAACTCATTGAGCTCACGAAGGAGCAGTTGAAAGCGATTGAGTTTCATGATCCTGCTCAGCCTCTAATACTACAGGGTGCTGCAGGGACTGGCAAAACCTTAATCGCGATGCAGCAGATTCATCGCCAAAGTTTAATTCACAATCGGTTGCTGTTCGTGTGCTTTAATAGGAGACTTGCCGACCACGTTCGTCGGGAACTTGGGCCGGAGAAACTCAAGCAACGCATAGACGTACTAAACTACCACCAGCTGCTTAGAACGCTGAACGAGAAAGCTGGTTTGTCGGTCGAGCCGATTGCTGACTGGACTCGGTTCAACATGGAAGTTGAAGACCATGTGATGAATGCGCTACAAGTCCTTCAATCGCGGGGAACGCCATTTGAACCTTATGACTATCTTGTTCTAGATGAAGCTCAGGACTTGATGACGGCTCCTTTTCTCGGCAGTCTTGAGTTGTTGTTGCGAGGTGGCTGGAAGGATGGATCTTGGACAATATGCATAGACCCAAGACAGATCATTTTTCATACACAGTTTGATGCCAAGCAATTTGACCGACTGAGGAAGTATGCCTCCCTCTGCCCTTTAAATCTCAATTGCCGCAACACGCGCGAAGTGGCAGCATATGCGCATGGCTTGTCTCGAATTGATGGAGTCCCTACGCGCAAGGCTTTAGGACCAGCAACTGAGCTTGTTTGGTATCCCGATAAGAAGGAATATGCCAAGCGATTGCGCAAAGCGGTCAACCAACTGATCGAAGACATGAGCAGTCTCGGCGCCAGTTCTCGCGACATCGCGATTCTGGCAGTGACCCGAGAGTCCCTGCCGGATGAGGTGATGACGCCTGGTTTCTTTGCGCGCCCTGCCGTCGAGATCGGTACGGTAACCGCCAGAGATGTCGTTCAGGTCGGTACGCTTCAGTCCTTTAAAGGACTAGAGGCGATGGCCATCGTACTTGTTGGTCTCGAGGACATTGAGAATCTCAGCAGTCGCCAGCTTGCATATGTAGGTGGCTCGAGAGCTAAGTCGTTTCTTCGTATCATGTTGCCAGACTATGTACAAGCTTCGGTTCAGCAACGACTCCCGGAAATTCTCGCGCTGCTCGATTGTGGAAATGAACGTGTTGATCCCCTTTAGATTGGACGTACGTTGGCAATCCGCCGGTCGCTCGACCCTTTTTGAGCTCTGCGGTCTCGATATCCGAATAGTCAGTATTCGTGGCTCAAATGCCAAAGTGCAGCTTCTTCTTGAAGAGTTTCCTGGCTTAACTGTCATTTTGCGCTTCAAACGGGACCATCATTTTGCGCTTCAAACGATACCAGTTTAGGTCGTTTGTTGAAGAATTTGCGCTTTGGTATCCTTTGCCTACTTTTGTCTACTCTATTCTTCGGCAGGTGACCCGGTTTGCGCTTTGGTACTTTTTGGCCGTTGGTTGGAATTTTCCATGCGGTAGCTTTTGCCGGTAATTTGGATCAACTCGGAGCGGTGAAGGAAGCGGTCCAGGATCGCCGTGGCGCTCGGAACATCGCCGATCAATTTGCCCCATTCCTCCAGTGGACGGTTGCTAGTCATCATCGTCGATCGGACCTCGTGGCGGCGCATGACGATCTCGAAAAGGTACTCGCCGGAACGTTTGGGCAATTGCTTCATGCCCATGTCGTCGATAATCAATAGATCGGGTTTGAGATACCGTTGAAGAATTCGTTCGTGTCCCTCCATGGCTTCTTCGTGCAGAAAGTCGCGAACCGTATCGAATATAGAACGGTAATAGACGGTGAATCCACAGCGAATCGCAGCGAGGCCAAGTGACTGCGCGAGATGACTCTTTCCGGTTCCTGGAGGACCAAGCCAGAGAACATCGCGGTGCTCGCGAATGTAGTGACAGGTGGCCAAGTCGTAGATGCGGTTCTTCTTGATCGTCGTATTGAAGCTGAAGTCGAAGTCCTCCAACTTTTTGGTTTCGCGGAATCCCGCCGAGACGATGCGACGAGTGATCTGTCGGTCGCTTCGAATGTTTAATTCATCTTGTAATACCAACTCCAGAAACTCTCGATGCGTCAGTCCACAACTGGCCGCTTCATGCAAGCGTATCTCGAGCGAAGTGCTCAAGCCTGATAGTCGCAATTTACGTAACACTGGTAGCAGGCTATCCGACATTTTCCAATCCTCCTTGAAGGGCTTCTTTAACGAACTTAGCGTACTCACTCACCGGACGAATTGTCGGGTGCGAGTCCATGAACTCCATGGTCTGTTGTGTGGCTGCGGCGCGATCACTGAGCAGCCTTTTGACGACTCGGTAGTTGAACGCGTGACTCCTCCACGCCGTGCCACAAGCGGCATTGATCTCTTCGCTGGTGTACTTCTTGCAGAGACTCAATAGTCCTTGCAGAACACGCGCTGATTGAACTCCGCGTTCGGCGATTAACGACTCACTCCAGCGGGCCGCGTGAGGGCCTATAAACCTTGTTTTTCTTAGTAAACTCTCTACTCCACGCTCCACGCCGTGTATCTTCTCTGAGGCGATATGCTCACTCTGTGTACTAAAACGACCGGCTGGCCGTGTGCTGTGAACTG
This sequence comes from Pirellulaceae bacterium, assembly GCA_041741715.1. Classification (GTDB taxonomy): domain Bacteria; phylum Planctomycetota; class Planctomycetia; order Pirellulales; family Pirellulaceae; genus Aureliella. The sequence goes on from JBGSJT010000205.1 coordinate 9,385, forward strand.
CGATACTTTCCATGCGATGATTGAGCACTCGCACCAATTGACTGTTGAATCGCACCCACACGCTTTGGCCGAGATACTCCGGTGGCACCGAGTAGAATGCTTTGCCCACAGCAATGTGTCCATCTCTCGAAACCTTGCGCTGAGCCTCTTCATAGTAGGGGAAGCGTTCGCGCGGGAGAGGTCGTAAAGCCGGTCGCTCTACCTCGTTAAAGTATGGCCCCACTTGTTTCTGAATTGTGCCGTGAATGCGAGTGTCTGCTACCTTCGTTTCCCACTTCTCTAAGTGCTCATTCTGTAACGCCAATGAATCGAAGCTGCGACCTCGCAGTGCATTTTCTTGTGCATAGTCAACACCGCGCTCGACCTTGCCTTTGTGACGTGGCGTAGCAGGACGCGTGGGGAGTAACGTGAAGCCATAGTGCTTACTGAAGTCAACGACTTTCGGATGCAATTCGGGATCGTACCAATCAGCTTTGAGCACCGCGCATTTAGCATTGTCAAAGATCACAACCTCTGGCACTCCACCGAGTCGCCAGAACGCATTTTCCAAACTCCGAATGAAACTCTCCGTTGTCAGCCGCCGCACCGCTTCGGTGTAGCCCTTGCGCGAGTGGCTGAGTACCGTGCGGAAAATGTGCGTCTTGCTTAGCTTGCCTTGCGAGTTCGTCGTTCGAGCTCCAGCGCCAAAGTCGACTTGCATCTCCGCGCCAGGCTCAACTTCCATCCTCCGAAACGGAAGCGGAGTTGCGTGGCCAAGCTTGTGAACATAGCGATAGACGGACCAGTACTTGCCCGCGTAATCGTGTTCCTCGACCAAGTCCTGGAAGATGCGCTGAGACGACAGGCCCCGTTCCAGCTTTCCCACGATCACCTCGCGGTACGGCTCGCACTGACTACGCGACGAGCCATTCGCAGCTTGGGGCAATTCGTTGGCCGACCCGGTTTGCGCTATGGTATCGTTTGAGCTCGGATCACCGGTTTGCTCTGAGCCGGTTTGCGCTTTGGTATCGTTTGAGAGTTCTGCTGCCAAATGCCGTCGAACCGCATTTCGCGATATGCCCAACGCTTCCGCTATCTTACGTTCCGACAGCCCAGATGAACGTAAGTTGCTAATTGCCAGTGACTTAGCCATTGCCAGTTGATGCACCATGACGCTCTTCTCCGATGCGATTTTCAATGCTGAAAACCGTCTATCGGAAGCGTCACCCTTCCTTAATGCAACTGGTACCTTTTCAAGCGCAAATCACTGGTATCGTTTGGGCGCAACGTGACACTTAACTTTCAACTTTGTAGCGCAGGCCCAGTTGTCACGGAACAATGATTCTTCGCACGATCGAAACACAACCGTGTAGATAGCGTCAAATACGTATACTATTATTACAGTTCGAACCCATGCTCTTTCGAAAGACTGAGTGCATTTTTCCAGCTGCTGAGTCGTTTTCCGTTGAATCCAATACATGCCAACGGCAGGCCGAAAGTGCATTGAAACTTTGACTTTCGATCTTGAGAGCAAACATGTCTGTCCTTAAACCTTCCTCTGCGTCCGAAAATATATTCTATGCCAGAACAAAAGCTTGCGGCGATTCGGCAGCAAATCGACAAAGGCGTCGCCCCGGCGCACGAAACCGTACGAAACTTTCTGACGTGGTTTGGTGTCTCTCGACGCGGATCACGGGGCGTCGGTCGCATCCGCCAGTGTCTTGAGACGACTGGAGTCGAGACATACCCTGATTTCGAATTCGCATTTATAGACGGGCAAATCACTTTCATACGGGCGGGTTCAAGAAAAGGACCAACGAATCCACAAGAAACGTTTCGCATTGGTCGTTTAGAGTCTGCAAACCGGAAGCCTATTTCCATCAAGCCCGACAAGCCCCTGTGCGAGGCAGTTACTTTGATGCTTACGCACGACTTCTCACAGATGCCCGTTATGTCAACGGACCGGGAAGTCAAAGGCGTGATAAGTTGGAAGACCATTGGAAGCAGGCTCGCTTTGAAACAAGAATGCGCATTCGTACGAGACTGCATTGAACAACCGCGCATCGTTCAAATTGAGGATTCGCTTTTTTCTGCAATCACCGATATATCGGAGTACGATTACGTTCTCGTGCAAGCGCCGGATCGCACGATCTGTGGCATCGTGACGGCTACAGATTTTAGCGAACAATTTCGAAAATTGGGTGAACCGTTTCTGCTGATCGGCGAGATTGAAGACAGCATACGCAAACTAATTCATGGGAAATTTACGTCTTCCGAGCTGGCAGATGTGAAAGATCCCGACGACAAAGATCGAAGAGTTGCAGCCGTGAGTGATCTTACATTCGGCGAGTACGTACGCCTCATGGAAAACGAAAAGCGTTGGAAGAAGGTTGGCTTAGCCCTCGATAGGGCAGAATTCGTAAAACGCCTCGGAGAAATTCGCGAGATTCGAAACGACATCATGCACTTCGAGCCGGAGGGAATTCCTGATGATGATTTAAAGACCCTTCGGGACTTTTCAAAATTCATGAACAGACTTCGAATTCTCGGCGCTATCGGATGATACGGGGCGAGACCTTGTGTCTGCGTTCGATCAAGACCAGGCAGCGAAACTCGCAGTTCTCGTGAACGAAAGCCGCCGCGTATCTGAGCGATGAGATCGATGTGGACACGCTGGCAGTATTGCGTGGACGAAAGGGTACCCATGGAGCAATGTAGGACCATTGATGGTGTTAGAGTTCCCCCGATTCTTTACGGCACAGCTTGGAAAGAAGCTGCGACTCAGAAGTTAACCGAACTAGCCATAGCTCATGGATTTCTCAGGATTGACACTGCCAATCAACGTAAATATTACGATGAAGCAGCAGTTGGACGCGGAATTAATGCATCGATGGCTGGTGGCCAAGTTGCTCGCGATGACTTGTTTCTACAGACCAAATATACGTTTCAGCAGGGACAAGATCAGCGGCTGCTTTATTCAAGAGCTGGGAGATTAAACAAATGAAGTTTGCAAGAGCGCGTCCGCTGGCGCGATAATCAGCCTCAGACGAACCTATTCAACAATTAGCGATATGAACTCACCAATGACTCGCAAATCCTTTGCTTCATCTTTGCTAATTGGAATTGGCTTGAAATCAGGATTCAGGGGTTGGAGTTCGATATGGTTGTGTTGCCAGCCTTCGTCGGTGATGGCCTTGGTGGAGTGATAACGTTTGATGGTGTAGCGGCCGCCGTCTTCTGGATCGGTGTGCGTGTTGACTTGAACGAGGAGCAAACGGCCTTGGCGCGAACCTTGAACATCGCGTTTGAATAGACACCAGCTGCCGCTGGGGATCTTGGGTTCCATTGATCGACCAACGACTTGGGCGGCAAACATGCCGGGGGTGAGCTTTCGATCGGAAATCTCCAGCCAACCGATTTCCTCGGGGACGCCTTCTTCACCCCAGCAACCGGCAGCGGCAACGAGATCGTAGACGGGCAGGTGCGTCTTGTATTTTGCGGAGCGCGAAACTTCGATTTCGATCTGGGCTGGAGCGTTCGTTTCACTTTGCAGTTCACGTGTTTCGGAGCCAGCGGTTGGATTGGCTTCAGGCTGAGAACTTTCACGAAGGATCGAAGGTTGCGCGTGCCATTGGCCTTGCTGAGTCGAGAAGTGAACTTTGAAGTCGGTTCCAGGCAAGCCGGCGTTCGGACCGAACCATGTCTTCAATAACTGCCCAAGTTCGTTCTTCGTTCCGCCAAGTGGTTTGGCAACGTTGCAGGCAACCTTCACAAACTTGAATTCCCAAGTGGTTCCATCGGGTAATTGCACGTTGACGGGGCCAACCGGGCGGTCAGGATTGGTGGTCTTGTCGGGCAAGAACAGAATGGGGCGACCCACGGCGTGGGAAACTTTGGCTTCGAAGGCGACTTCGCCAATCTCTGTTTCCACCAAGCGATGCGTTTTGGAATACGCGGCCAGACGCCAGTCAACCAGCTCTTCGGTCAGACTTTCCAGCGTGGGTCGAAGTGATTCAGTGCAATCAATGGTCAATTGAAAGTCGTCATCAACTCGCTTGAACCACTTCTGGCCGTTCTGTGTGTCAAGCCAACGATCGATGGGCCACTTGATCCACCACTCGGTCCATTTCTTTTGGTCCGCCGCATGATGGTCGACTGCGTGACCGTCGCCTTCCAGATCGCGGCGGAGCACGGGATGA
>JBGSJT010000206.1:0-1661 GCA_041741715.1 Pirellulaceae bacterium
AAGCGGCCACGAGATCGGGACCGCTGTCATTATTTACGGTGCTGAAGACATGTCATCACCAGAAGGCACCTTCCCGATATTGAGGAAAGTCAGCGACTACCATTCGCGCAGCTACGATGCGCCGATGCCGAACTCTCTGTTTATTACCAATGACGGGGTCGCATTACACGGTAGCCCGATGTCGAGGCGCCGTGCGTCACACGGCTGTATCGGCCTTCCAGTAGAGTTTTCCCACAAACTCTTTGAGGCATCCAAAGTAGGAGACATCGTCGAAATAACGAGATCGGATGATACGCCTATCGACCAACGCGGAAGTCTTGATACGGTTAATATGCATTAAGCAAAGCCTACCACGATGTTTTAGGCCATTAGGCTTTATTCCCTATGGATGGGCGAAGGAAACACCAATCTTACTATTGCAAAATCAACGACCAAGCTGGCGTTGATCTTGGCAATTGCAGTGTTTCTTCCTGGTATGCAGGGGCGCTTGGCCAGCTTTGAAACTCGTGTCCTTTCCAGCCACAATCACGAACGACTGGCAATGGGTATGCCTCCCTTGAAGTGGGATCGTGCGCTCGCAGAGCGTGCGCAGGCGTGGGCGGATTACCTTGCTACCAGCGGCAAATTTGAACACTCCCCCAATCTTCCTGGCAAGCCCCTAGAGGGTGAAAACATTTGGGGAGGCACTTCAGGTGCCTATTCACCCGAAGCCATGGTCGATCTTTGGATAGCGGAAAAAGATTACTTTGTTGAGGGAGTGTTCCCAGCCAACAGCTCCACGGGACGCGTTCAAGATGTGAGCCACTATACTCAACTCGTTTGGCGAAGAACCGGCGCGGTGGGTTGCGGCATCAGTCAGGGGAAAAATGAAGAAATCCTGGTTTGTCGCTACAGTAAGCCTGGCAATATGATCGGCACCCATCCGCTACTGAGCTGATAGTTGTAGGCTCAACAAGCCGCAAATTGGCCCACGCCTCGCCAACCGTTACGACAACACCGCTGACTTAATAGATGAGCTAACTCGCCAAGAACTCTTGGTGAGTCATTAGCCTTAAACCATTTTACGAAAATAACTGATCGTAGACTGGAGGCCCTGTTCAAGCTCGATTTTTGGCTCCCATTTGAGAAACTCTTTTGCCAATGAAATGTCTGGTTGGCGTTGAAGCGGGTCGTCTTGGGGCAGCGGAAGCCGCACAATCTTCGACGACGAATTGGTCAATTCGATTACTTTCTCAGCCAGTTCTTTGATGGTGAACTCATTGGGGTTGCCGAGGTTGATAGGGCCTGGATGCCCCTCCTCACTATCCATCATGGCAAGAAAGCCTTCAACCATGTCATCGACATAGCAGAAGCTTCGCGTCTGACTTCCGTCTCCAAAGATTGTAATTGGCTCCCCGCGCAGCGCCTGCATGATGAAATTCGATACTACTCGTCCATCGGCGGGGTGCATCCGAGGCCCATATGTGTTGAATATTCTGACAACCTTCACATCGAGATTATGCTCGCGGTGATAATCAAAAAACAACGTTTCGGCGCAGCGCTTGCCCTCATCGTAACAGCTGCGAATACCAATCGGGTTCACGTTGCCCCAATAAGATTCTGGCTGGGGATGAACGTGCGGGTCGCCGTAAACCTCGCTCGTGGACGCCTGGAATATCCGG
>JBGSJT010000207.1:0-2367 GCA_041741715.1 Pirellulaceae bacterium
CGAGCGGTTGGTGGCCCGACTGGATGATGGCCAGTACCGTTCTGAAGGAAGCAGAAGAGCTGATAAGCCGGAATAAAGAAACTACTCCTTAAAAAAATGAATGAAGCGCCGTTGAGAATTTCGAGTTGCCAAATAGCTCACGCTTCGCCGTCCTTCGCATATATCAGTGGCCAATAAGCGGTTTGCCAATCGGCGACCTTTCGTAACAACACTAGAGCAAGTATTGCGAGCGCAACCACTGGTGCGTCAGTCTTGGTGGCAAAAATGGCCTACGGTAAGTTAACGACCAACTTCTTCGTTGGGAGTCGCTGACAGTGTTATCGGGCTAAATCCAAGCGTCGTACCTATCTCAGCGCCGACGCTGGTCGACGGACCAAAGATTCTTTAAAAATCTGAGACAGTCGCCATCTTTACGTCGCATGTCTTTGTAGTGGGCAATCTACAGCTCAATGCGGAATCAAATTCATATGGAGTTCAGGACATGATTGTGGAAAATGCTTATGCGATGACGAACCCCTCCCTAGTAACCTTGCCTTTTCCCGCTTCTCGCACGCTCAAGGGGAACCATCGCACCAATTCACTTTCCAGCAATACGACTTCAGAATCCATTGAGATTCTTGAGCGTTCTGGTAGAACGGAGAACGATTCTATCCAACTTGCGTCCGTGTCTTTGTTCGCGGCGAGTGCGATCATGATCTGCACGGCTGCTGCTGTGCTTTTGAGCCTGGAACCGGTGTTCTCAGAAGCCTACATTAACTTCAGTCTTGCAGACGCGGTACGAGTCATGGCAGGCCGTTAACGCTAGCCGCCGCGGCGACATCGAGCCAAGCAAAGAGTCTAGAATCGAGCTTGTGGAGTTTGCCATATGGCAATCGTTTTGAATGCGTCCCATTCCTCGGAAACAAGATCCGTGAAAAAAGATCTATCCGTCATCCTCTCCGCTGCAGCTAATGGTGATCCGCGTGCAACGCAGGAACTGTTCCCGCTGGTCTATGACGAACTCAAGGCGTTGGCCAGAAAGCGCGTAGCCCATGAGAAAACAGGACACTCTTTGAATGCCACTGCGTTGGTTCACGAAGCTTACATGCGGCTGGTGGGAAGCGACGGCGGACCGAATTGGCAAAATCGCGGCCACTTCTTTGCGGCAGCCGCCGAAGCCATGCGACGCATTCTTGTCGAGAGTGCGCGACGCAAGGCACGCGTCAAACACGGTGGCGAATTGAAACGCATCGAATTGACCAACGTCGATATCGAGATGCGAGCTCAGCCCGAAATGGTGCTCGCCATCGATGACGCCTTGGAGCGATTTGCCCAGGAAGACGCAATCAGTGCAGAGCTCGTCAAGCTTCGATACTTTGCCGGCCTGTCGGTCGAGGAGGCTGGCAATGCGCTGTCACTGTCTAGGGCCGATGCGTACCGCCACTGGAAGTTCGCCCGCGCTTGGTTGCAATGCGAACTAGCCGATTCATCCGACGCTGAGGCCAGAGAGTAACCATGCAAGCCAAAGAGATCTTTCTGCAAGCGATCGACGTCGAAGAAACCGCACAGCGCGAAGCGTTCGTCAACGAAAAGTGCGGCGAAGACGTCGCACTGAAACGCAAAGTTCTAGCGTTGCTGGCTGCCAACGAAGACCCTGAGAGCTTTCTCGACCAACCCGCTGCCCGATTCGATGTCACGGCAACGGCGTTTGGAAAGAACAACGGTAGTGGCTTGTCCGACTCATCTCATCACGGTCGTTTTTTGCCCGGCACAAAACTGGCGGATCGATACCGCATTGTGTCGATGCTCGGGCGCGGTGGGATGGGCGAAGTCTACCGCGCCGACGACTTACGTCTCGGCCAAACGGTAGCTCTTAAGTTTCTGCCCCGCGAACTGGCGAAGGATCCCAAGCGACTCGAATATTTTCATCAAGAAGTAAAACTCGCGCGGCAGATTTCGCACCCGAACATTTGCCGAGTGTACGACATCGGCGAAGTCAATGGTCAGCGCTTTCTGTCGATGGAGTACATCGATGGCGAAGACCTGAAGACGTTGCTGCATCGCATCGGGCGGCTGCCGAAAGACAAAGGTGTTCAGATCGCTCGCCAGTTGTGCTCGGGTTTGGCGGCCGCCCATGCCAAGGGAGTACTGCATCGCGATCTAAAGCCGGCCAACATCATGATCGATGGTCAAGGCCAAGTGCGGATCACCGACTTTGGTTTGGCAACGGTTTCCGCTGACGGAGAAAATGTCATCGGCATGTCGGGCACGCCAGCGTACATGGCTCCCGAACAACTGCTGCGTGGTCAGACGAGTGCCCGCTCTGATATTTACTCACTGGGCCTGATTCTCTTCGAGGTCTTTACTGGCAAACCCGCGCATGACGCG
>JBGSJT010000208.1:0-4630 GCA_041741715.1 Pirellulaceae bacterium
AATCAAAGGGGTCAGGCTTATTTGATTTACTTCTGTCACGGTAACGACATCAAAGAGGCCTGACCCCTTTGTTTTCCCCAGTGCTCTTGCCCCACCGGAACTCGGTTGCAACGCATGGTTTGTCCGCTATCGGTCATACCAGTAGTTTGGTTTGCGAGATGTGTGGGCTATCGCAACGACGTGTATTTCGGAAGTCAGATGTCTATAAATGATTTGAAACGGAAACTTTTGCATCAAATAGAATTGGTGCCGCGCGTCGCAATGCGGGAATCGTTCCGGATTCGATGAAATCTTCTCGAGCGAGGTGTCAAACTCACGATCGAACGCGATTGCAGCCCGGACGCTGCGTTCCGCATACCAGGAAAGTGATTGCGTATATTCTTCTTCGGCTGACGAATAGACGAGAATCTTAGTCTTCAAGTCCGGCAGCCTTCCTTGCACGCTGCCGGACATCTGTCCAATCCGAACCGCTTGCTTTCCCAGCGTCGAAATCATCGCTTCTGCGGTTTGCCTCAGCAACCCAGTCTGCGCTCGGTCGAACCCAATCCTCGGGCGAAGTCGTTTCCCAAAGCGACGCGATCAATTGTGCGCGGTCAGATGACCGCAAGTTTTGCGCCGCATCGAGTATTTCAGCTAGTGTAACCATGACCTCATTGTACCAGACTATCGGTCGAAAATGAAACCAATTTACATCGCGGATGAATGGCAGCCATAACCTAGCCGCCAAGTTTGATTTGTTAGAAAGTCGGACCGGCACGGCGGCTTGGGTTCATGTACGCCCAACATGGGCGTGAGTTTGTGGGGTGCGGCTTACGTCAAGTGAGCTTAGTCCCCTGTGTTTAATTCCGATTTTCTTACAGGAGTCAGTATACCAAATGGATAGCTCGTAAGAAACAAACACGAGGCGAGGGCAACTGCGGAAGGGTGACCGACCGTGGGAAGGAAGCCTGCGAATGCATAGCCCCCTAGGCAATATGCGTTCACGCCAAGACCTGCGAGGCTACGAACAGAAACCGCATTGAGGCCGGTCGCTCTAGGTGAGCGTGCGTGAGAACGCGAAACCGAATCGGAAACGGAGGATTGGTAGATGCGGAGCTTGTGCAGGGACAATTCACGCTCTTATTTGGGGAGCTCTGTTCAGTCTGTGCCTGGGAGTAAGTAACTACGACTGAAAGCCAGGGCGGTTCAAGGCAACTTGCACTGCACACGAACAGAAGTCAGCAGAGGCCGTCGTATCGATCCTCCGAATCCAACGGAGACGAGAAGGGCCGAACATTTCTTATTAAGGAAGAACCACTCGTGACCTCGAACCGTCCGCCGCATATAGAAGCTAGCTCGACTGTCCCTACGGGAAGCGACACCGAAAAGCCCCATGCGCGGAGTCTCAGCGTAGATCAATCGGCATCGGCGGCCACGAAGAAGACAGCCTTAAGCGACCTATCAGACACTCTGATGGAACACATTGTTGATATGCGCAACGTCGAGAAAGCGTGGCGCAAGGTCAAGGCGAACAAAGGGGCCTCTGGTCCCGATGGAATCACACTCGACGAATTCCCGCAAAGGTTTCGCGCCGAGTGGCCAACGATTCGTCAACAACTACTCGATGGCACCTATGCCCCGCGACCAGCGCGGCGTAAGTCTATCCCGAAAAGCGATGGCTCTGAAAGACACCTTGGTATACCCAATATCATGGAAAGACTTATTCAGCAGTGCATCCTCCAAGTCTTAACGCCGATCTTCGATCCGCACTTCAGCGAATCTAGTTTCGGCTTTCGACCAAAACGCTCAGCACACGGAGCTATCAAACAAGTCCAAGCTCATATCCGCTCTGGATACCGACACTGTGTCGATATGGATTTGTCCAAATTTTTCGATCACTCATCTTGATGCCCCTTTCCACAGCCCAAATTGCTCCGATAGTCGGCAACTAGCGCCTTGAGCTCTGCTAGCATTTTGGGAGTATCTGGAAATAGATAGCATTTCTTGTTTTCGTCCTTTGTTATCTGTATCGTCCCGTTATTGATCCGGTCGCTAATCCACCAGCGTGAAATTTCTAATTTTTCGGCTAGCTGGGGAATCGTTAGAAAACCATCCACCCGACATGGGTGTGATTGGTGCGCGCGACGCAAGATTCCCATCCGTACACGAACGATGCGGACGGTGCTTTCAAGTACCTTGTCAGCTCTTGGCGAGCAGTGTCCAGCGCGTGTTAAATGCGCCGCGATCTCGTCGTCGCTGTGACCTTCGCGAGCCAATTTTTCTATCGACGTTTCCATCTCCTGTGCGCCAGACAACGATGCGAATTTCCCAACAGTCACACGCACCACGCCACTGGTTGTCGCGCCACCTCGCCACACGACTCGCGTCTGAATTTGATCGGGTGCCAAGCGATGAATTACAACCTTATCAACTAGGCTGCGCAGAAGTGACTTCTGTTGAGATGTCTTGAGCAACTTCGCATTCCAAAGTTCCGGCAACCTTGGCCCCAAATCGCGAAGTATCTCCAACACGTCAGCTGGAATCATGTATGACGGCGTGTGTTCTTGCGTCTGAGCAAGTCGCTGTTCGGCATCGCTTAGCTCGCGTAAACTAGCTTCCCATCGTCGTTCAAGTTCGCCGGTGACAAGTCGATTGTCGGGGTCCGACTTCATGAACTGACGCTCGGCGAAACTCGACTCATATCGCAGACGTTCGACTTCTTGACGACGCGCTACAACAACCAGTTCGTGCTCTGTGTCGGTCGTACGCAGAACTTCAGCGGCAACGTCGATTTCTGCCGCACTCAATGCTTCGAAGAACTGAGTGACGATCCAGTCATCGATCGCGTCGCCTGGTATGCGTTGACAGACTGCGGCTCCGGTCTGTAGTTTCAAATGGTTGCAGAGGTACTGCGTCCCGCCTTTGTATTGCACACACATCTTGTGGCCGCAGTCACCGCAGTACGTTATGCCGTGCAGCAGAGCTTTGCCCTCGCGTGGCACGCCGCGAGTTTTGTTACGACTGTACTCGTTGTAATTGTCGCTGAGCATCGTTTGAATTCTTTCGTACAGATCCCACGTTACATAGGCAGGGAATTTGTCTCGTACACAGTAACGCCATTGATTGCGAGGCAAGTTAACTCCCTGCATTTTGCCAGTGTTTTGGGACTTTTTCCAGCGAGTGCGACCATAGGCAGCCGCTCCCGCATAGGCTGGATTATTGAGGAAGCTACTTACGCTGGCAGCCGTCACTCGTTTCCAATGAGTGTCGCCATGTCGGTCGTTTCGTGGTAACAATAACTCGTTGGAGATGAACCAACGAACGGTCTGCGAGATCGAACGCTTCTCCATGAATGTGCTGAAGATGAGATCGATTCGCTCACGCACTTCGGAACTGGGATGCTTTGTGACGATGCCATCGGTTCGTACGAGTCCGGTTGGCAACATCAATTCCAAATCACCGCGCTTCGCTTTGCCAAGCAGTCCCGCAGTCAGGCGAGCACGAATCGTGTGTAACTCCAGTTCCGATATCTGTCCCTTCAATCCTAACAACAATCTCCCGTTGATCGAAGTAGGATCGTAGACGCCATCGCGGTCTGCGATCAGACAATCGTGAAGCCCACATAGATCGAGCAGTTGGTACCAGTGTGAACAATTACGTGCCAGCCGAGTGGCATCGAATGCCAACAAGATGCCGACCTTTCCCAGTGCGATACGAGCGACGAGTTTTTGATAACCTTCGCGTCCCTCGGTCGTTGCACCACTGCGCCCGAGGTCGTCATCGATGACATGGATATCATGCTCGTGCCAGCCAAGCGAACCGGCTCGCTCACGCAGCGCGTACTGCATTCGCTGACTCTCTTTGTTCGTCACCACTTGGTTCGGGCTGGACTGCCGAACATAGATCTCGGCACTGCGATCGACGTGTCGCGCCTGGACTAATTCGGAAGTGTTCATCGATGATCTCCTTAACAGTTCGACGGACTTGGTTCACGATTTCTTGTCGCTCTTTTTCTTCGAGTTGCGACCAGACTTGGTCGGCTTGCAGGGACTCTGAGCGGGGCACAATTGATACTCCTTCACCAGGCTAAGAAACTCTTGCGCAGAATGCTCACAGAGTTTGGCCCTTGGCGAGCCATCGACCAAGGTCGAAAGACTCGTTGCCCGCAGCGGTACCCTCAAAACGATTCCATCCTCACGACGCACCATGACGCTCGCCGTCTCCTGCGCGGCCTGAGAAACCGACTCGATGCGGTACCGCTTGCCATACAACGGCTCGCGCGGATCGGTCACCTCCAGCCATTCTTTGCTAGCATCACCTGGGTTGTGGATGCGGGTATCAACAAATCGTGCCGTTCGATCGCGTTCAACATGACGTACTGCTCGCCAGAGTAGCTCGACGAGTTGGCGACAAACGCTTACTGCGTCTGATCGGAAATTATTTGCGTGCTGGTGTAATGGTCGATGCTTCGTGGGAACCATCACCCGAAGGCACAATGCAAGGTGGTCCGCTCGCTCCTCCAACGATATTGCTAACAACGGCGGAATGTTGGATAGATTGATTTTACGAACGCAGCTTCAGACTGCGTACGGCGAAGGATGGAAAAGACCGTAAGGCACTTCGGCTAAAGGCTTTGCGTATTCTGCACAGT
>JBGSJT010000209.1:0-16113 GCA_041741715.1 Pirellulaceae bacterium
CACACCACCCTATTTATCACTCGCCACGCCATATCAACAGCAGCAACTCGATGAACTAGCGCAGATCGAAGGCTCCGCAGAGAAACGCTTGCAAGATTCGGCCAGTCAATTGGCGAGTCGCTGGGACCAATGGTTGGTTAGCCAACGTGCAAACACAATCCCAATTCATGATGTGTGGCTGGATGACACATTGCCCGTAGGCGCCACCGGAAAAAACACATCGCGCAACGCGGAAGTGTGGCTCACCTCCGATCAGATCGAAGTCCCCGTCGGCCAGCGTGTGTTGCAACAAGCCTTTGGTGACTTTTACGATCAAAGTGTTGATGGGGGGCTGGTGCCGCGCATTATCCCCGAGTCGCCGCAGATAGAGGTTTGGTTAAGAGTCGATGCATTGCATACTCCCGCTGCCGTTATGTTGGAACTGTCGACCGACCAGGGGGCACGCCGCTTCGCGTGGGGTAAAGCAACGGAACTTGGCAAGGGGGAATTCAACTCGAACACCAACGTGCGAGTTGGCGACCTTCCGCCACCCAATACCTGGACGCGGTTGACGATTGACGCGGATGCACTCAACCTAAAACCGGGAGCGATCGTTGATGGATTCACGCTCGCTCAGTTTGGTGGTATCTGTCAATGGGATGGTTTGGCCATCGACGGTTTAGCTGTAGCCAACGATCCGCGCCAAAGCTTGGAAGGATGGTTGGCCTATGCCAAGGGTAAAAAAATCCCTGTGCTCCCCAAACCGGTAGCCGAGGCACTCAAGGCTTCGCCAGCCGCAGATGCCATCAGCGAAGGAGATCTATTTCAAATTCGAACACAGTATCTGAAACACATCGCGCGCAGTCTCCCCACCGAAGTGGCTCGCAGCCGCGCAGATTGGGAGCGCGCGACGCTCGCGACACAACTACTGCGCGATTCAATCCCAGGGACGATGATCTACGGCGAACTCAAAACACCCCGCGACGCCTTTGTGATGAAGCGTGGACAGTACGATCAACCGGGTGAGCCAGTGCAGCCAGACACCCCAGCATGCCTACCGAAACTTCCCATCGACGCTCAGACCACGCGCCCCTCGCGACTCGATTTGGCGCGTTGGTTGATGAGCGACGATCAACCACTCACCGCGCGGGTCACTGTCAATCGTTTTTGGCAACAGGTCTTTGGAATCGGACTGGTTGAAACCAGCGATGACTTCGGCGCGCAGGGAGCCCCGCCCAGCCATCCTGAATTGCTCGATTGGCTGGCAAACGACTTCAAGCAAGACTGGGATGTACAGCGCTTAATGCGGAGCCTAGTCATGTCTGCGGCCTTCAAGCAGGCGACCTTTGTGCACCCCTCCAACCTCTCTAAAGATCCGAAGAATCGTTTCATGGCGCGGGGACCACGTCTGCGATTGGAAGCTGAACAGATCCGCGATGCGGCCCTAGCCACCAGCGGACTAATCAATCTGCGCAACGGTGGACCAAGTTTCAAAGGTTATCAGCCTCCCAACATTTGGGAGCCAGTTGGCTACGGCAATAGCAATACGCGTTACTACTTGCGCGATCAGGGAGCCGATCTGTATCGGCGCAGTTTGTATAGCTTCATTAAACGCACCGCCCCGCCACCCTTCATGTCCAATTTTGACGCCCCGAATCGCGAAATGTTCTGCACTCGCCGCGAGCGGAGCAATACACCGCTACAAGCGTTGCAGTTGATGAACGATGTGCAACATGTCGAAGCCGCCCGCGCACTGGCCCAAAAGACCATGAAATCCAACGCAGACGTTGAACAACGGATCGATTGGATGTTTCGCACCGTGCTCGCTCGGTTTCCTGACGACGTCGAACGCCAGGAACTCGGTTCAACTTTGGCTCAGTTTCAGCAGCGGTATCGCGAAGATCCCCAAGCGGCTAGTGAACTGATTCGCGTTGGCCAGTCAACACCAACCGCCACGCTCGCGCCGTCAGAATTGGCTGCGTATACTTTGTTGGCCAACTTGATTTTGAATTTGGATGAAACCGTCACACGGAATTAACGCCATGGACCCTCGACTAGCATACGACCTAACACTCTCGCGTCGTCAATTTTTTGGTAACTCCGGATTGCGATTGGGCGGGCTTGCGCTAGCTGCTCTAGCGGGTGCTGCGCGCACTCCGGCAATGGGAGCAACCAACGATAACCGCATGCATCGCGCTCTGAGTGGCTTGCCACACTTTGCCGCCAAGGCCAAGTCGGTGATTTACTTGCACGCCAACGGTGGTCCTTCGCAAATTGACACTTGGGACTATAAACCAGCCCTCGACTCGCAATTCGATCAAGACTTGCCCGAATCGATTCGCCTTGGCCAGCGCATCATCACGATGACTAGCGGCCAAGCTCGGTTACCGGTGGCACCCAGCAAATACAAATTCGCGCAGCACGGCGAATGTGGCCGCTGGGTGAGCGAATTGCTGCCACACACGGCTCAGTGCGTCGATGACATCGCACTGATTAAGTCGGTGCACACCAACGCCATCAATCACGACCCAGCCTGTACGTTTGTGATGACTGGTAGTGAAGTCCCTGGGAAGGCGAGTCTAGGGAGTTGGCTGGCCTATGGTCTGGGGAGCGAAAGCAATGACTTGCCCGCCTTCGTCGTCCTCACTCCCAGTTGGTCAGGCAAAGCGTCGGCGCAAGCGCTCTTCACCCGCATGTGGAGTAGCGGTTTCTTGCCGACTCGTTTCAATGGCGTTGCGCTCCGCAGTGGGGGCGATCCGGTGTTGTATCTCCCCAATCCACCGGGCGTAACTGGTCATGATCGTCGCCAGATGCTCGATTCGCTTGCGCGACTCAATCAACATCGACTCGACCAGATCGGCGATCCTGAAATTCAAACTCGTATCGCGCAATACGAAATGGCTTTTCGCATGCAAAGCAGTGTCCCCAGTCTGACCGATTGGAGCGATGAAAGTGCGGAGACGCTTGAGATGTATGGTCCCGATGTTCACAAACCGGGGACGTTCGCGGCTAGCACCCTGTTAGCTCGCCGCTTGGTCGAGCGCGGTGTACGTGTGGTGCAGTTGTTGCATCGCGGCTGGGATCAACACGGCAACATCGCTGGTGATCTCCCCGCACAGTGTGGTGATGTCGATCAACCTTGCGCGGCCCTGCTTAAGGATCTGAAACAACGCGGACTGTTGGAATCGACGCTGGTGATTTGGGGTGGCGAGTTCGGTAGGACCGTCTACTGCCAAGGGAAACTCACTCGCGAAAATTATGGTCGCGACCATCACCCTCGCTGCTTTCCCATGTGGTTGGCCGGAGGTGGTATTAAGCCGGGTGTGTCGGTCGGCGAAACCGACGACTTCAGCTACAACATCGTCCAACGGCCGGTCCATATCAACGACGTCAACGCTACTATTCTGCGTTGTCTCGGGATCGACCATGCACGTTTCACGTTTCAGTTCCAAGGCCTCGATCAACGTCTAACCGGCGTCGAGCCCGCCGCACCCGTCGATGAGGTACTGATTTAGCTCATGCCAGACTTAGTCACGATCGGCGTCTTTCAGTTTGTGGGGGAAGCCGAATTAATGCAACGGACGCTCGAAGATAGCGGCATCGCAGCTTACTTGGCCAACGATCACATCATCGCTATGGATTGGTTGTTGTCTGCGGCCGTGGGTGGTGTCAAGCTACAAGTGGCACGACCCGACGCCGCGGAAGCCGAGCGGATCGTCAATGAATTCCAAAGCAAGCAAAGGAACCGCGCGGGATCGGGGGACGGTGCCAATTTGGTTTTCGATTGCGAGAATTGCGGTCGCAGTATAGAGTTCCCACCGGCGCGCGCCGGTGGCGTTGAGACTTGTAAGCACTGCGGAAAGTACGTTGACGTCCCAGAGGTTGTATAGTGGCGTGAACCTTAAACGCTAGCCGTGGGCCCCACCCGCGTCGAGGCCCACCGTAAGAGCCCAAACCCCTAAGTACTTTTCTTTAGAGTACTTTTTTTTAGAGTTCTGAACGTTCTAAGAACCCTCGTTCCCAGGCGGAGCCTGGGAAGCAGGAAAACGCCAAAAAACTAAACCGTGGTTGCCGAAATGTCACGCGTGGGGGCATAATAGCTACGATCGGTTTCAATATCTCCGCGCAAGGAATGCGGCATGGATGCACAATTTACAGATAGCCCCTTTGTCGACTTTGGCGACGATTTGTTGTTTCCGTTCGCGCGCTCTGGCTTGAGTCGCATCGAGGGGGATACGTCAGACCAACTCCGCGATGATGTGCGTCACTATGTCCCCCGTGTGCCGGGGGTCTATGGCATGATTGATATGCTGGGGCGATTGATCTACGTTGGCAAATCGAAGAGCCTGCGCAATCGGCTGCTGAGTTATTTCTTGCCGAACAACGAGGAAGATAAGGCGGGGCGGATTGTGCAGTCTACGTGCGCGATCGTCTGGGAATATCAGCCGAGCGATTTTGCGGCATTACTGCGTGAACAGTTTTTGATCCGTTCCTTCAGGCCACGTTTTAACGTGCAGGGGATTCCACGTCGGCAGCAACCGATCTATCTCTGTTTGGGGCGATCACCGGCAGAACAACTTTATACCGCGCGACAGCATGACCCCAAGGCGCTGTGCGCGGTCGGTCCATTGTTCGGTGCCTCGCGCGCCGGGCGCGCGGTCGAAGTACTCAATCGTTATTTTCAATTGCGTGATTGCAGCAGCCAACAGCCATGCAGTTTTACTGAGCAGATGCAACTGTTCGACATTGCGCTGCGCCCCGGTTGCATTCGACTCGAGATCAAATCGTGTCTTGGCCCCTGCATCTCCGCTTGTTCGCGCAGCGCGTACAGTCGCCAAGTCGCATTGGCTCGGCAGTTTTTGGAAGGACACGATGAAAGTCCACTTGCCAACATCGAGCAGGCCATGCATCAAGCCGCGCGGAATTTGCACTTTGAGCAAGCCACGGTGCTGCGCGAGGACCTCAAGGCGATCACTTGGCTCAGTCGCCGCGTTGGCGATATGGCGCAGGCGCGTGACCGTTACACGTTTGTCTATCCGGTCGCAAGTGAAAGTTCCAGTGAACAACCCATCGGGCAAAATTCACGGGCGGTCTGGTATTTAGTCCGACGTGGGTTGATAGAAGGGGCCGTCGCGGCACCCACCACCGCCGCACAGCGGCAACAGACCCAGACGCTGCTGAATAAGTGGTGGTCCAACGATAATTGCGTGGGGGCCGCGTTTGTCCCGCGCTCCGAAACACTGGCCCTGGTCGCCAGTTGGTTTCGCAATCACCGCAGCGAGTTGAAGAAAACGTTTTTGCCAAACACGCTTGTCCCCTCACCCCCGACCCCTCTCCCCGGAGTACCGGAGCGAGGGGAGAGACGATCCATGAACGCTTCGCGATAAGCATTCTTGGGTTTTGAAGATACTACGACGTGAATGTTTTTGGCGTGATGGTTTTTTAGGTGATGGTTTTTGTTTTGCTCCCTTCTCCCCCGGTACTCCGGGGGAGAAGGGCTGGGGATGAGGGGGCTGGGCAAGATTCTAGCGGATACCGACGCGGAGTGTCGGGCCACTCTATTGTAGTGTCGGTTGTGATTGCAGGCGAAAACCGCAGTGATCTGCTATGTGAATGGCCAACAATATGGCTAAGTTGGAAACCAACGAGTAGCTGACAGCCATTGGCCAATTTAGCTCGGCTACATTCGCGGTCGACAGATGCAAGAAATTGGCCCAAGACCACTGACTCAAAATCCCCATGGCAATGTGCCACAGCATGAGACCGGCTAGAGTAACCAGTAACGTCCAGCGCGAACGTACGGAATAGGCCCAGCTCAAACAGGCCCAACAAATTCCAGTCGACATAAAGTTCAGGGCTATGATCGCAGTCAAATCTTGGTGGGTCAATTCACTCGTGAAACCACCGGTCTGAGAAGTATCTGCCCAGCGCGATGCGGCGAAAGCAATCGCGACCAACAGCGTCGCACCAAACATGCGCTTGATATCGAAGGTCATGCGTTGCGGGACATCTCCCGCGCGGATCAATTGAATGTTTGTCATTCGCGATAGTAGATAACACGGGACACCAATGCAAACTAGTTGCAAAGTGATTGAGGATGTGCTCAATGCCAACCATCTCCATAATCCATCACTAAACTCAATCCACGATTGAAAATTGGGAAAAGAGTATGGTATGCCCACCCGAGCAGCTAACAATGAATGCAACAGTACGCGCGAAGTGATCAAGGCTAACGGCACGACAATGGACCTCCTGTTATGTGGAACCCGCATCGCTAGCCACCAAGCTGAAATCGCCATCCCTTGCGACAGAACCTGGAACATGCTCAAACCGGTCCATACTGCGGGCGATGGATTGGTCCATTGGAGAACGTTGCGTACTAACTGAAACGCAGCCCAACCCAGCAGCATTGCCGCGACTTCGCCAGCGATGATCAAGGCGATCAACAACTCTGGCCGTGTCGCGCGCGAGCTAGCGACAGGACCTATCCTCTCGCTTGCTTCATCAACCATGTTGGAAATTTTCTAGAATTATGATCGCCACTCTGCATTCATCTTTTTGCCGCACATCTTTTTGTCGGTCACAGCGCAAGGCTCGTTCCTCTGCGTTGGAGTCCAGGCTTTAGCCGCCTGTGGGGGAGTTTGGGATGCAGATGCGCCTAAAGGCTGTACTCCAACTAGGTTACGCAATGACTTCGTGGATGGGTTCAACGTGCTCGACGCCGACTAGCTTCTGATCTAGGCCGCTGTAAAAATAACTCAGTCGATTGGGGTCGAGCCCAAGTTGCTGCAGAATGGTGGCGTGCAAGTACTTGACATGCATCGGCTTCTCAACAGCGGCGGAACCGAGTTCATCTGTGCCACCAACACTCACGCCACCCTTGATGCCACCTCCGGCCATCCACATCGTAAAGCCATAGGCATTGTGATCGCGTCCAGAGCCCTCCGCGTACTCAGCCGTGGGCTGACGTCCAAATTCTCCTCCCCACACCACCAACGTCGATTCCAACAAGCCACGTCGCTTGAGGTCTTGCAACAGGGCGGCTACCGGTTGGTCAGTAGCACCGGCGTGTTTGTTGTGGTTCTTCTCCAAATCGCCGTGGGCATCCCAATTGTCATCGTTGTGGGCACCGCCACTATACAATTGCACGCAGCGGACGCCACGTTCGACCAAGCGCCGCGCGATAATACAGCGGCGACCAAAATCCTCGGTCCGTGGATTGTTGACGCCGTAGAGGGCGAGTGTCTCTGCGTCTTCGTCGGACATGTCTACCGCTTCGGGAGCATGCTCTTGCATCTTATAGGCCAGTTCATAGCTGGAGATCCGCGCGGCCAGTTCATCATCGTCGCCGTGTCGGGCCAAGTGTCGCGCGTTGATAGTGGCAATCGAGTCGAGCATTTCGCGTTGTTCGGGGCGGGTCACACCGGCGGGGGTTTGCAAATCGAGAATGGGACTCCCCTCACTGCGCAGCACTGTTCCCTGATAGGTGGCGGGCATGTAACCGCTCGACCAATTCTTCGCACCGCTAATCGGTCCGCCCGTTGGATCGAGCATCACCACGAAACCGGGAAGGTTTTCATTCACGGTCCCCAAACCGTAGTTGACCCATGAACCGAGCGCAGGGGAGCCGCTCAGGATTTTTCCAGAGTTCATCATGAGCATCGCCGAACCGTGGATGGGCGAGTCGGCAGTCATCGAATGTACAAAGGCGATATCGTCGACGCACTCACCCACATGCGGAAATAATTCACTGACCCATTTACCGCACTCTCCATACTGTTTGAACTTCCAACGTGGTTCGACGATCCGACCTTGATTGCGATGGCCACCTCGACCGAACGTTTTCACATCGACCGTCTTGCCATCCATGCCGACCATCCCAGGTTTGTAATCGAAGGTATCGATATGACTGGGTCCGCCATACATGAATAGAAAGATGATGTTCTTGGCTTTGGGGGCGAAGTGTGGCGGTTTGGCGGCGAGCGGATTGGCCTTGGTGGCTGCGTTGAGTCGCGCGTCGAAAAAGTCATCGCCGAGCATACTAGCAAGTGCCACTGCACCGAAACCAGCTGCGGACTGCCACAGAAATTCACGGCGCAGGCGACGACAAAACGAACCGTTAGAATTTGAAGCTGACATGTTCAGTTAGTCCACGTAAAAAAATGAATTGATATTCAGTGCCACCAGGCACATCGATTCACGCGCCCGCGCGTCGCTCAAATGATGTTTGTCTTTCAGACGCCCCACCAGCTCAACTAATTCGTCGACATCGGCTGCCGTCGGACTACGGCAGGTCGCCAACTGCAAACAGCGGGTCGCTTGGTGTCGCAGATCCTCTCCCACTTCGCGCTCGACGCGCTGCAGAAAGGCGCGGGCTTGCTCTTGCATCCACTGGCTGTTGAGCATGGTCAGTGCTTGTCCAGGCTGAGTTGTCAGAAACCGCGCTTCGCAACTGATATCAGTCTCAGGAAAATCGAAGGCCGATAGCAGAGGGACTGGGAGCGAACGTTTGACGTGAATGTAAATGCTGCGCCGCGCCTGATCGGCTGGGGACGATTTCCCCCAACCCAAGCCAGGCCTAGATTGGCTAGCCAACACTTCGTCGGAGAGGGTGACAAACATACTCTCGCCATGTGCTTGTTCATTCAATTGTCCAACGACCGCCAGCACGGAATCGCGAATCTGTTCGGCGCTGAGTCGGCGAATATTCTGTCGCCAAAACAGATTGTTGGATGGATCCTGTGCCAGCGCGTCGGGATTGTCCGCAGTGCTCAAGCGATAGGTGCTTGAAAGCAAGATCGTGCGATGCAAGCGTTTTAAACTCCAGTCATCGCGAACCAATTCGGTGGCGAGAAAGTCCAGTAGTTCTGGATGAGTGGGGGGATCTCCCATCAGCCCAAAATTGTTGGGGGAACGGACAATCCCGCGACCAAAATAGTGGAGCCAGATGCGATTGGCGATCACCCGCGAGGTCATCCAATTCTCATCCGCAGCCAGCCACTCGGCCAAGTGGCGCCGACGTCCGGAAGAGGTTGCCGACGGACCAGCCGCAAGTATTTCGGGGATGCCCCCTCCGAGCAATTTGGGGAAGGCTGGTTCGACGGGCTCACCTTCGTTCTGCGGACTCCCTCGCACCAGGATGTAGGTTTGATCTGGAATTGGAGCGAGTTTAGCCAGCCCCAAGATCGTTTCGCGCGGCGGGAGGCTCTGCTGCTTGTCGATCAGCGATTGCAGCTCACTTTTTAAGACGGTGTACTCGCTATACTCGTCAGCGTCAACAAACTGTGCGAGTTTCTCCTTCAGCGTCTGTTCGCGCTCGGGCCCTTCGGTGGCGCGTTGATCGACGGCCTTCATTTTCTTAATCGCATCGCGTTCGACACGCTGAGTCTGCTTTTCGATCGTGCGACGACGTTCGTCTAACTTGGCATGCAGCGCGCCGAGTTGTGGATCGAGATCGACTTGGTTATTGGTGTGCAAGTCATTTCTCGCCGCAAAGGGAGTGACATCGCGCATGAAGGCGACCAGTGCGTAGTAGTCTTTTTGCAGCAAGGGGTCGATCTTATGATCGTGACACCGCGCGCAGTTGAGCGTTAGTCCGAGAAAACCTTGGCTAGTCGTGGTTACCAAATCGTCGTAGCCGTCAAAGAGGGCTTGCAGCGGATCGGCCGGTTCGTCATCCCACAGCCCTAAGCGATAATAGCCGGTAGCTGTCAACGATTCCTTAGTAACAACATCCATTTCGTCACCCGCGATCTGCTCACGCATGAATTGATCGTAGGGCTTGTCCCCATTCATGGCATCGATGACATAATCACGATACTTCCAGGCATTGTGTTTGAGTCCATCGCGCTCAAAGCTGTTGGTCTCCGCATAGCGCACCACATCCAACCACATCCGCGCCCAACGTTCTCCAAAGGCGGGTGCGGCCAATAAGCGATCGACCAGCTGCACGTAGGTCTCCTCCGACCACTGGCCACCTAGCTCAGTCACTGTTTCAGGCGAAGGGGGCAAGCCAGTAACATCCAGATATACGCGACGAATCAACTCGCTTGGCTCAACTTCGCTGACCGGTTTGAGTCCCGCTTGCTCGAGCTTCGAAAGTGTGAATTGATCGATCGCCTGACGCCCCCACTGGGCATCGCGCGTGAGTGGAATAACAGGTCGCTGCGGCGGACGAAAGGCCCAGTGCTCCGTGAACTCGGCTCCGTTTTCGATCCAACGCGAAAGCAATTCAATCTCGCTGACACTGAGTGCTTTACCCTCCGGTGGCATCCGCTCGCCAGACTCTTCACTGGCAGCGATGCGGCGCAGTAACTCACTCTCGGCCACATTGCCAGCGACGATCGCGGCAAGTCCGCTGTCCGCTTCGCCCACTACCGTCCGGCGATCATCGAAGCGGAGACTCCCCTCCTGCTGGTCGGGGCCATGGCAAGCGTAGCATTTTCGAGCTAGCAATGGCTGAATCTCAGTAGCAAAGCCGACGGTGGTTTTTGTCTGCGACCAAGCATTCTCCGCGAGGGTCGTCAGCGCAAGCAACCACAGGGAGGCGATGGTGAATATTCCCGGAATCAGCTGTGACATAGCAGAGTTTTGGTGGTGGGAAAGGGGGAATGGTAACATGGAGGGTCGCCTGCAATATCAGCTCGACGCGCCAGCGAGTCGATTGCCCGAGGGGCGAAAGCGAGCTGAGCGTCCACGGACAGAGCAGGCGACCCACTCGCTGGCGCGTCGAGCTGATACTATTTTACACCAAACCGCTCAGCCTGTCCCAACCTCCCTTAAACCGGATATTGACATCCGATTTAAGCTGTTTTATCATGGAGGGCGCTGGATCGCACTGGAGTGGATCTTGCAAACGATTCAAAGCAAGGGACGTTTAGCAACTTCCGTTACTCGGAATTGAGCCCCGACTACCTTGAAAGCGAGAGCCATGTGTCCCACCACCGCGCGACTTGTTACCAGTTTTGGTTGGCTAGTTGGTATTGTTTGGATTGCCGCGATGAATGCTCACGCGCAACTCGACTTTGAGAAGGCACCGATCAATTACGGTGAGGTAGAGACCCACGACCCAATCGCGAGATTGTCACGCGCGATGGATGAGGGGCGCGAGTCGCTGGAGTACTCGGAGGAACATGGTTGGCTACCGAGCTTGCTGGAAAAACTGCACATCAGTCGCGATACGCAGACGTTGGTCTTTTCCAAAACGTCGTTGCAACTGCATAAGATCAGCCCACGCACACCACGGGCTTTGTATTTTAATGACGATATCTATATTGGCTGGTGTCAGCAGGGGGATGTGGTTGAAATCGCGGCGACCGATCCTGAGCAAGGGGCGATTTTTTATACGCTCGATCAAGACCCTGAACTACCACCGAAAATTGTGCGCGATCGTGGGCAATGTTTAACTTGTCATGCTACCAATCGCACTCAGGGTGTCCCAGGGTATTTGGTGCGCAGCGTCTATTCCGACAACAATGGTCGCCCGCGAAGTGGCTCGCGGACTTTCGTCACCGATCATACCACCAATTTTCAGCAACGGTTTGGTGGTTGGTATGTTTCTGGTTTGCATGGCGACATGCGTCACATGGGAAATGTTTTCACGACAGACCGCAGCGATCCCGAGAAGATCGATCGGGACGTAGGGGCCAATCGTCGCCGCTTGGAGGAGTTGTTTGATACCGAACCGTACCTAACCCCCAATAGCGATATAGTGGCGCTGATGGTTTTGGAGCATCAATCGCAGTTGCACAACTTCATCGCGCGTGCGAGTTTCGAAACTCGGATTGCAACCTATTATGATCAAGGGATCAATGAAGCGCTGGGGCGCCCGGCGGAGACGGTCAGTCCATCAACGCAACGACGGATCGCGGCGGCGAGGGAAGCGTTGGTGCGTTACATGCTCTTTGCCGACGAGTTGAATTTGGAGTCCCCGGTGGAGAGCCTCACCAGTTTCGCCCAGAATTTCCAAAGCTCCGAGAACCCACAGTGGCGTGGTGATGGTCAGGGGCGATCATTGCGAGAATTGGATCTTGGTACGCGGCTGTTCAAATATCCCTGTAGTTATTTGATCTACACCGCCGCCTTCGATGCACTGCCACAGCCGATGCTGGACTCCGTGCGGCAGCGGATGACCGAGATCCTGTGCGCCGAGCACGCCCCCGAAGGATACGAACGACTGGCCGATGCCGACCGACTGGCGATTCGCGAAATACTAGCTGATACCAAACCTGGGTTCTTGGCCGAGTGACCGCTCAGCGTCGAGCTGATATTGGGACCGAAAGTGGCGCTGTCTAACTAAGCTGGCCGATTTATGCCGGTCGAATCGCTGGCTGACTCTCCAAATTGTTGAATTCCCACAGACAATCCAGGTGCCTCGACAGCCTCCAGTCCGATGGAGTGCTAGGGTTAGTTCGCGTATTCGACGCATTCAGTTTGGTGGTAGTGGACGAGGCCCGCGAGTCCGTTTGATTCGGTAGATGTTAGGGACTCGTTACCTCGTCCACTACCACCAACCCCAAAATCAAGAATGGAAGAAGCACGAGCGCATTGAAGCCCCTGCTGAACCCGTAGAATTAGGTACTCATTCGATGGACGCAAATCTGACAGTCGCCGCCGCTTCGGCCATTAGTCAATCTCAAGTTCAAAATGAGACTGCCATGGTGGTAGCTCAAAAGACCTTGCAGGCGCAAAAGCAACAAGGGGAAGCGGCCGTGTCGCTGGTCAAGCAAGTCGAACAGCTTTCGACTCAATTGGCCCAAGGTCGCATTGACGTCCGTCTATAGCTACCTGGTGTGGCACTGGCCTAGCCAGTGGGATGTGTGGCACTGGCCTAGCCAGTGGGAAACGAAGCGATTCGCGCAGCCCCTTCTAAAGACTTTCCAACATCTCGAAGTAACCGAAGTTTGAACCAGCATCGCACATCCCAACATCTTGTCGCTCTCCGCGCGACCTAGTTCCTGACCTAGTTCCTGACCTAGCCCGCGACTCTAGTTTCCTAATTGGCTCTCCAATCCCGGGTCGACTCTGTCATGTGACTAGACTGTGTCAAAAGAGACCCGGGGCTACGATGGCAACATTACTTCGAGGCATTGGGTCAAGAACTATCACTTCCTGAATCGTTCCCTTCGACTCCACTGGCCATGCCAGTGCCACCCACTGCACAGCTCACCTGTGTGGCATAGGCAGTGGCTTTAGCCCCTTGCGAGAAACTCCTGAAAGGGATAGCTTTGAGGGTTTGGACTAGCCTGGCGCTGCTGCGTGGCGAGCGACAGGTGGGCTGGAAAACCGACTTGCTGGAAAACCCAATCGATGATCGCAATCGACAAGGCGGCCGCGCTCCCCGACGAGCAGCGTATCGTGATGACCGCCGTGGGGCTGACCAGTCCCAACGGAAACGATCTGGAGACCTTTCGCGCTAGTCTATTGGCTGGGCGGAGTGGCGTGCAGGACTACGAAATTCGCTACGTTGGGAAGACGCTCGCTGGCGTCTGCGATTTTCCCGTCACGCAATATCAATCTAAAAAAGATGCACGGCGCGGAACGCGGGCGGGTGCGGTGGGCATTTTCGCGGCCAATGAAGCGGTCAAGCGTTCTGGACTGGATTGGGACAAGGTCACGAAGTCACGAGTGGGCATCTATATCGGCGTGACCGAGCACGGCAATGTCGAGACAGAAAACGAGATCTATCAGATCAAGGGTTTTGACTACGATACGCAGTTTTGGTCGCATCACCACAATCCCCGCACCGTCGCCAACAATCCGGCCGGTGAAATAGCGCTCAATATGGGAATCACCGGACCGCACTACACCATCGGTGCCGCCTGTGCGGCTGGGAATGCGGGGATCGTTCAAGGGGTACAGATGTTGCGTCTGAACGAATGCGACATCGCCATCGCCGGTGGCGTCTCAGAGAGTATCCATACGTTTGGTATCTTTGCCAGTTTCAAAAGCCAAGGTGCGTTGGCCCATCATACCGATCCGACCAAGGCAAGTCGGCCGTTCGATCAACAGCGCAATGGAATCGTGGTTTCCGAGGGAGCTTGCCTATACGTGCTCGAACGCTTGAGCGACGCCAAGGCGCGCGGTGCCGACATCCTAGCGGAAATTGTCTCCTACGCCATCAACACCGACGCCACCGACTTCGTGCTCCCCAACCCCGAACGACAAGCCGAGTGTATCGAATTGGCTTTGAGTCGTGGTGGGTTGACGGCGGATGATATCGACATTGTCAGCACGCATGCCACGGGGACTGCCAGCGGCGATTCGCAGGAATGTCAAGCGCTGCGGAAAGTCTTCAGCGGTTCCACCCATACGCACTTTAACAACACCAAGAGCTTTGTCGGGCATACCATGGGGGCGGCTGGCGCATTGGAACTGGCTGGTAACCTACCGAGTTTCAAGGACAAAGTCTGTCACGCCACGATCAACGTCGATGAACTCGATCCCGATTGCGCGCTCGAAGGATTGGTCTGCAATGTACCGCAAGAGGTGGAACGTGTCCGCTATATTTTGAACAACTCGTTCGGTATGTTAGGCATTAATTCGGTTGTCATCGTGCGCCCGGTTTAGAGGTCAACTATTGCCCCAATGTTTTACACCCTGAACCCTGAGCCAGGTTTACTGGCGGAACAATTGGGGACAGGGAACAATTGGGGACAATTGTTCTACTCTAAAACTGTTCTACTCTCAAATTGTTCTACTCTAAAACTGCTCTACAATGCTCACTAAGGTTCACTAGATCAATAGGTCGGTCCGATGAGCGAAAATCCTAACGCCCACAGCCAACTCGATATCACCTCAGAGCCGACACCTATTCAACCTACGGTGGAGCAGTCGACGCGCAGTGCAAAAAAACGTGCTTCTCAACAAGGCACATCTGCACGAGTCTATTTTAAATGTTGTCGGGTCTACGCTGTCGTGCGTATCCCCAACGGTGTCTTGAACGGGGAATTGTCCAGTTGGCGATTCCACTGCCCGCGTTGTGGCGAGCTAAGTGAAATACCGCTGTAATGTGGCTTAGTCGCTGGACCGCGCTGATGGCGGTGGTATTGCTGTGTGCGACTTGGCCATTGTGGTTGGGTGAGTCCGAGTTCCCTGCGATTCCGCTCACGAGTCTGCTGTGCGCGGCACCAGTGTGGATCGATTGGACGGCGGTCAGTTGTTTGCTGCTGGGTTTGTGTGGCGTTTTACTGGGCCGAACGTCTATCTCGCAATGGGCTTGGCCCATGGTGTTGGTTTGCGGACTGGTACTGGTAGCCATCGACCAACATCGTCTACAGCCGTGGTTTTATCAACTGCTCTTCTTCGCCGCGATCTTGCGACTGAGCCAGCCAGCGCACGCGCGATCCATGTTGACCTGGATAGTGATTAGCATTTACTTCTATTCGGCTCTAGGTAAATTCGACTTTGAGTTCCTGCATACTGTGGGTCAACAATTTTGGGGTGGGATGATAAAACTGGTTGGAAGGGAACCAGTGTTCGATACCCAGACTTCGATAGTCTGGATCTCGCTTTTACCCTTGGCTGAGATGTTGTTGGCGGTTGGCTTATCCTTTCGTGTGACGCGCCGCGCGACGGGTATAGTGGCATGTCTGTTTCATGTGGGCTTGATGCTCTTACTGGGGCCGTTGGGACTCAAGCATTCGTGGGGTGTCTTCTTTTGGAATCTGCAGTTTTCCGGACAAGCTCTATTGCTGTTTGTCTGGCCGCAGTTTGAGAATCGTTCGTCTGATCAGGCAGAGTTGCCGAACCAGTGGGGAAATCACTTCGCGACCGGGCTAGCGGCACTGGTGATTGCGCTCCCCGTTGGCGAGCGCTGGGGCTACTGGGACCACTGGACCAGTTGGGCTCTGTATGCGCCTCATAGTAGTCGTGTCGAAGTTTGGATTGCGAACAACGCAGTCGACAAACTCCCCATTGGGCTGCAGCCTTTGATGCCAGTAAACTCAACAGTAGAGCTCTGGATTCGATTGCCACTGGAGCGTTGGTCGCTGGAAGTAACCGGCACCCCGATTTATCCACAAGCCCGATTCGAAATGGGAGTAGCCCTTGAGCTGGCGCGACGGATTGACTCAGAGCATCATATTAGGGCCATCCTGCGCGGCGTGTCAGCGCGATGGGATGGTCAGCGAACGC
>JBGSJT010000210.1:0-4479 GCA_041741715.1 Pirellulaceae bacterium
CTCGCTTGCAGAAGGCCCTCGCGGACAACCCGCTCGCTTGCTGTTCCGCTATGATCAACCGCCAAAACTCTTCCTTTTCCGACCGCTTCGATCTGTCCATTGCTAGGCTCCAAGTTCGAGGAAACAAATCCTCCAACTTAAGCTACTCTGCAAGATGCACTTCCCCGAACGCTCACGCTTAAGCATCAGCTCAGCGTTTTCCGTATTCCACAGTCGCACCACCCCATCATCGCATCCCGTAAACAGCCGCTGACCGTCGACGGAGAAGTGCAAGAAGGTGACTTTGTCTGTATGCCCCACCAGCGGCCTTCGCTCAGTCAGTCTTATCAGTCCGGCTTTATCCGTTTGAAAATTCTTCAGGCTGCACTCGCGCAGATGACCCGAATCGGCCACCACCGAATCATTGAGGCTGAACACCAGTGGAAGGCCCGCTCGTCCGATATCCGCGCCCGTATCTGTACTTATCACTTTGCCGCTCACTCCGGTTCCGATCGCTACGAATTCACCGTTTTCTGAGAATATCGGTGTAGATGGAGCTTGCACGTCTTGCCAGAGAACGGTGCCATCATAGGACAGATCGCGATATTGGCCACGAGTCTCTAAACAGAAGACAACGCATTGTTTCTAAGGGTAGAATCCAACAAATCCAATGATCCCAGGGGCGATAACTTTGCGACAACTACGTTTTTCGCTGCTGTTACTTGGCTATCGCGAACTCATTTTCTTAATATCGCCCTTTTGATTAACCTCGCTTTCAACCTCAGAGAAATCAGCCTCATCCCGTAACGCAGCCTAACACTTGATAATGCCTTTATCATACAGAAATCTGGGTTAGGGCTTTAGGCTGAATGCCTGAACGACTTGACGGAACCCCTCCACGCCCGAAGTACGTTGCTCTCCTGTTCGCGACTGAGTAATACTTCAAAAAAGTGCGATCGGCATCATTTAGAATGCATTTCACATCGGGGTAGTCTCGACGATTTTGATAATTGGTTTCGATGTTGCGTCTATAAGTTTTATGCCCCCTTTTTCACCGACAACCAGAATTCTCTCAAAATCTTTCGAAAGAGCAACAAAACGCCCCGGGAATCCAATGGGACTGACCAGGACTTCGGACTGTTGATCGACGTTCCAGACACGAAGCGTTCCGTCTAAACTTGTACTCAAAATACGTTCTCCGTTTTTATCAAACTTGACGGAAAGGCAGGCATCTCTATGTCCAGAAAGGAATCCGTGAGCACTCCAGTCTTTCGTGGCTACTAGGCCTATTCGTCCATCGTTACCTGCAACTGCAAGCAATTTGCCGTCAGGAGAAAAGGTGAGCTCCATACACGGCCCACAACCAACATCAAAACTGTAAGACTCTTTCTTTGTGGCCACATCTAGAATGGATACGCGTCCTGTTGATCCGCCCAGAGCAACTTGGCCAGTGGGACTGAAGGCCACATTAGTCCAGCCGATTCCTACATTCTCTATCTTCAGTAGTTCCTCCATTTGTGGATACTTGTATAGGTATAAGTTGCCCCCAATACCCGAAAACGCCAGCAAATCTTGCCAGGAGGATACATCAGCGTGTTTCTTGCTTCTCCCCAATGGCGTGGCGTTATCCGTCGCGATATCCACACTGTATACCACACCGTTATCACAGCCGATGCATACGTGACGTTCATCTAGCCAATTGATCGTTCTGATGTTAGAGGGAACGTTGATTGCCTTCGACAATTCATATTTGTCAGCACGGGCACCGATCCGTAGCATACGGGCCCAGCCGCCAACGGCGATGTGAGAATCGTTTGGTGAGAATGCTGCGGCGTTTAACCTCTCCTTAACTGCCGCGAAGGTTCCAGGGTCCGCAGTTAGGTTAGTCGGAGGCTTATCGTTACTAGATTCGGTCGAAGGCCTCGTTGGTTGGCTAGCCCAATCCCCGCCTTCCACACGCCAGTAGTTGACATCAGTGCCGCCCTGGGATCTTGCGACAATCAGCCCCAACGCTTCAATGAAATTGAGGTTTTGGATTGGGCCGCAGTGTCCATTCAGCCGCTTCACGGCGTGCTGCGCTCTGGTCAAATCCACCAGAGAAATTGAGCCGTCAATTTGCCCCACGGCACACCAACGGCCGCGCGAATCAATGGCCGAAACAGTAGCACGCTGTCCGAGCTCAACCGACCGAAATCGGTTCCAACTGGACAGTTTGTCGTCCAACTCAAATCTCCAAAATGTGCCGCCGTGATCACAAATGAATAGATGTCCTAATATTTCACTGAATGTCATGCTCTCGATTGCCATTTGCAACGAGTGGCTTGGTTCCGGAAGCACTGAATCTGTCTCAAGATTGATGAGGTGCGTCGCGCCCATAGCCGAATAATTTCCTGTTCCGACACACAATAGTCCCTCTCTAATGAACACGCAGTCTCGAAACTGTCGAGTGGCAGGCAGTGTGAATTTCTTAACACGATTTTCCGACAAGACGTACAACGCCTTTTGCTTCGTGTCTATAACGGCGACTTGCTGACCTTGATTGAAAAATGCCAGTTTCATGAAAGAGCCCGAGACACCTAGCGGCAGCTGTTGGCTCCAAACGACCGCCTTTTGCTCGTAGTCCCAAACGAGGAAGGACTGATGGTCGGCTTTATTTTCCACTACCAGAAATCTGGAACTTCCTTTGATCGAAGACATCGAAACAACCTTACTTCCCTTCAATAACTGCTGATATGAACTGGTCGCAGCCATGTTCCAACTCAGGATTCCGTCGTTGGTAGCCGCAAACAATCGTGTACCATCATCTGTCATACACATGCCATTAAAGCGGTCAGGAAGCCTGAACGTGCGCACTAGGTCTGGCCTTACACTTGCGTCAACAACTCTCCATTCCATTGGTTGCGTGGTATCGGTACCGACACATTCGTTTAATAGAGCCCATGCAGCTCCATTATCACCAAGTTCGTGGGCTAAATAGGCCCGGTTGAGGCGGCTGGAGTAAAGTTGAACAACCTCTCTCATTCTTTGTTCTTCCAGCTCAATGTTTGCTGATTCGGCCCTGGCTCTCTCAGCTTCTGCCCTAGCTCGTTCCGCTTCGACCTTGGCTCGTTCTGCTTCAGTAATTCTCAGCGCATCTGCCAATTCAAGTGATTTTTGGTCGGCCAGTTCTCGCTGCTGCTCAGTTTCGGCAAGGGCTGTGAGGGCTCTAGCCTTCGCTGTATTGGCATGCCAGAGTGCGACGGAAACGCTGACGATTGACACGGAAATCACGCTAGCTATCGCCACTATCATTCCCGAGGCCAACGGATTGCGTTTACTCCAGCGCAGTGCTTTTTCTATGCTCGTTACTGGCCTAGCTACGGTGGCATCCCCTCGCAACCATCGCTGGAGATCTTCTGCCAGCTCGCCACAGGATTCATACCGTTGCGATGACACTTTGTTCATCGCCTTCTGAGCAATCGCTGCAAGATCTTTCGGAATCGACTTGTCCAAGCTCTCAAGGGCAATGGGCTCTCGGGTAAGGATCTGTGCAATAACTGCGTGGGGTGGTCCGTCGAAAGCTCGCTGACCTGACAAAAGCTCATATAAAATTGCACCGACCGCATATTGATCGGAGCTTGGACCGACATTGGCCGTGTCACCTCGAGCTTGTTCCGGAGCCATGTATGCGGGTGTTCCCAGCAACGCACCCTCGGTCGTCATGTTTGAATCCTCATTGACTCGCTTGGCTAGTCCAAAGTCCATCAACTGCGGCTCGTCACGTCCATCGATCATCACATTGTGAGGCTTGACGTCTCGGTGCACGATTCCCATTTCGTGTGCGTAATCAAGAGCGCGTGCGATTGCCGCCGTCCATTTCGCAGCCTGCTTGACGTCAATCTTTTTATCGTTGATGGTTGCGGAGAGCGATTTACCCTCGATAAATTGCGAGGCAATATAGAACTGATCGCCAATTCGCCCAGAGTCAAACGTCGGGACGATGTTTGGATGGCGCAAGCGTCCTGCGGCTTTGGCTTCGGCTTGAAATCGTGCCGACTTTTGCTTTTCCTCTTGGCTGAATAGCGGGACTTTCAAAGCAAGCATGCGGTCGAGTTGAGGATCATAGGCTCGGTAGACACGTCCAAATGCACCTTGTCCCAGCACTTCTTTGATTGCGAATCGCCCCAAGGTTGAGAGAGTTGGCTCAGTGCTTGTCTGTTTTGTGGTACCCGAGTAGCTCCCTGATTGGTTGCCATTCGCTGAGAGTCTTTCGACTGGTTTCGCGCGAACCGTTGAGCCTTGCGACTCAATCGTCGCAATCAACGCTTCCTCGACAAGCGACTGAGAGCTCGTCGCTTGTGTTCGTGCCCTATTGCTGGCGGCAATATCAAGTACGAACCGCTCTAAGCACTTGGGGCATTTGACTGTGTGGCCATCGAGATCTGAATTCACCCTCAGGCTAATTTGGCACTTGGGGCAACGGGACTGAGTCTTGTTTGCTGGCATGGAATTCTGAAATAA
>JBGSJT010000211.1:0-3887 GCA_041741715.1 Pirellulaceae bacterium
ACTTGCTTAGCAAGTTTTCGCTGTCGTTCGATTTGTTGCCGCACTTGCTCGACCAACTGGTTTCGCCGCGCCGTCATCAACCGCGCTAGTGTCATGACCGCAATGTACGCGGCTCCGGCGATAATCAGTAAGTCCCAACGATCCATTGTGCGTTCTCCCTGGACAACAATCGCCCTCAGTGGATGAGCCTACTATCATACACCGTGGCGGGGCACCAGAGCGAGACGAAAATTGGGGAAGAAGCGGACCAGCGGACCGCTGATAGCAAATGGCTAATGGCTGGCATCTAATTGAACGGCGTGACCGGCTTGGTCTCTTGCCGCCGCTCCATCACTTTGCGGACCTTACGTCGCGTCCACCAGCCAATGCGGGTCCCCTCGATATTGATAGACTCTAAATCCAAAATCGCGTCGACGATCCACAAGGCGTCAGCGGTGATCGGTGTGCGGGAGAGGTCCAGGTGGTCGAGCTGTTGGAAAGCCTCCAGTTGCAGAACGGCCTGGTCGCTCACCTGGCAGCCGGGGAGTTCCAGACGCGAGAGTTGACCGAGGGCTTTCGCATGTTCCACCATGTACGCGATCATCTCATCAGCCTGCGGCGAATCGACCAGTCGGATCGCGGTGATCGTCTCGGTCAACTGCGCGAAATCGCCAAACGATCGCTTTAGCCAATCTATCGCGTCGCTGGTTACTTCGGCACCGAACTCCTCCAGTCGGCTTACCACTTCGCCAACGGCAAGGTAGTCGGCCATCTGGTTGGCGATCCATTGCCGACGGTCACTGCGAAATTCGAGATATTTGTTTGCTTGATCAAAAGCCGATTGCAGCGCGTTGAACTCTTTGACCGACCCACCGTGATCGGGGTGGGCTTGCTTGGCCTTCAAAAGGTAAGCCGCCTTGACATCTTCCGCCGCATAGGGCGGAGCAAGTCCCAGAGCGATCATGAAGTCAGGGCGGGTGTCGTTGTTGCGAGAGTTCGGCATGTTGGTTGCTCAGTTAGTGAGACACCCGGAAGTGGCATGATGATTCGGAGACTATTTGGGCCGCTGGACATTGAACAGCGGATGCCGAGAAGTAATCAGTTCGGATTCTAGCGCCTTTCTAACCTTCCCAGTAGTAGTTTCAGGCAACTCCTGGATTTCTAGATTCACATCTGAGAAGCCGTGTTCCCAGAACCAACGTGCCAAGGCCTTGCTGTCTGAATGGTCTAGATGCTTTTCGAGCCTCAAACGCAGGTTGCCCGCTTCACCAACGTAGAGTGTTGCACCGCCCCCATAAAAGATATAGAGGCCTTGAGTCCTTGGTAGCGCTGAGAGGACCAGTTCAGAGACGGGACCGAGCCGAACGCCAACTGGTCTGACGACGTGAGACAACAATTCAGGCTTTAGCTTGCTGGACTTTCTGAGATTCAACGCAGCCCAGCGATATTGGAGCAGCGAATACCCAGGGCACAAGCTTGAGGCAAGTTTGTCGAATTCCTTCACTTGATCGGGATCACAAATGATATCATCGAGGGTGACGTCATCTCGCTTTTCTAGGAAGCGCACTGCGATCTCGGCAGCAAAAAGGTAGTCGTCTTCATTTTTAAAGCTAGTTCGTTTGCTTGTTTTATGGCCTTTCAAGTGGCCCGCTTTACGTGCATTGAGTAGCCCTTTGTTCAATGCATTCTTCGCCAGAGCCAGTCCTGCACGGTTGCACTCGCTCAAGAAGTTGGCGTTTAGCCTCGGGTCAGCAACGATTCGATCAGGAGAATACCCCTGGCTAACAGATAGGAACACTTCGACGATCTTACTATCCATTTCTTAGCTCGGCGCAGAATTTAAGATTCGAGCAAATCCGTTGGACAGAAGCATGATGGCAATGCCCGGCGAATATCTTCAAGCCACTGTTTCCGCCTGCTACGCTCCTCCGGATCATCTTGGACGGCACTCCATTCCGTGTACCAGACCGCAGACACAAAATTCATCTGATTAGCTGGCAATCCTTCGATGAATACTTCAGTGCAAGATTCCCTAGCTGCTGTCATTAGAAGCTCTGTCGTCGATTCCAGCAAATTTTGCCGAAATGATGCTTCTGCGGAAAATGGATGCTGCCAAGTGCGTAACATCAGCTCAAGCAATAGCTCCGCTTCAAAAAGAGGACACATTGCCAGACATCGTTTGGCGGTATTGTCGTCCGTACTCATCAAGCTGGCAGTTCCGATTCGGACACCCAGAGTCGACAATTTAGCGGTGGATATTCACGCTTGACTAGTACCGATTTGTGGGCATACATGTCAGAAAAACTCTCGTGGTTTTCTGCGAAAACAATGGAGTCAGGTTCTAGCCCTTGCCAATTTGGGTTGTCGAGGAACAGGTCGACATGGAGGCGCATGTTTTCACATTCACCGGCATAAATTGCGATTCCTTCGTGTTGAAGAACGAATACACCGGGTATGTCAAATTTGGGATCTCGGCAATCCTCTATAGCGATAGGTTGGAGTTTTTTCTTAGCCCATTCACCAAATGTTTTCGCGGCAGCCTCTCGTGCGAGTTTCGTTCGTTTTCGAATTGTTAGTGCCGCTCGGCGATACTCGACAGAAATGACTTCGTCCGGACCAAACATCATGGCGAGTCGATCGAACTCCTTCGCAAATTCTGGTGAACAGAGGATGTCATCGAGCGTTTTTTGATAGTCGATCGCCAGCAAGCGCCAAGCAACCTCGCTAGCGAAACCATATCTGTTCAATTGTTTGGGACTAACAGGTGCAGGCCGTTTCGTAGACTTTGGCAGTTTCCCCTGCTTTCTTAGGTTCAGCAAACAGCGATTCCACACAAAGGCGTTTCCGCCAATCCCCCTATTGAGGCATCCCGAAATGAATTCTTCGTTCAGTTCGCTGTCGCATACAATATAATCAGAGGGGAAACCAATTGATTGATAGGCTTCGATAACTGCTTTATTTGTGTCATCATTAAACGGCTTCTTGCGCCGCTTACCATTTGCTGTACTTGGGGCACTTTTGATGGGGTCCTCAGGCCCATCTATCGGATCCCCTACATTGGTTTTTTCAAGTCTCTCATTGATGTACTTCGCATAGTCTTTTGAAAGCTCGAACCCCAACCACTGCCTGCCCAGTTTTTTGGCGACGCTCACCGTGGTGCCGCTCCCGCTGAAGGGATCCAACACTAAGTCTTGTGGACGGCTGGAGGCGCGAATGATCCTTGCGAGCAATTGCTCCGGCATTTGACAGCCGTGAAATCCCTCTCGCTCTTTGAACGTCCCAGCGACGCGAGCGAAGTACCAAGTATCGTGGTTCGGACTAAAGCTATTGGGTGCATCCTGAGGTCGAATGATCCAAGTATTATCCGGCAGTCGACCATCTGGGTTCGCCCGATTGTCAGCATAGACCAACTGGCGCGCTGACTTCACTCGAATTTGGGGATTTGGACGATCGAATATAAAATTCTTGCTGTCCTTCACAAAGTGAAACAGGTGCGTGTGCGATCTGCTAAATCCATTCACGCAATTCACCCCAAACGTGTAGTACCAAATCACCCAACTGCGGGTGTGGAAGCCGATTTCGCGCTGCGCGGCGACTTTCAGTTCCGCGGCATATTCGTCACCAATGGCTAGCCAGAAAGTGCCGTTGGGTTTCAAGATTCGATGCACGCCCGCGATCCACTCGCGGCACCAGTCGAGATATTTCTCGTCGTCCTGCCGGTCGTCGTACTCGTCGTACTCGTAGCCGATTTTGAACGGTGGATCGGCGAAGACGAGGTCAATCGAGCCGGCGTCGAGCTGTTGCATCAGCTTAATGCAGTCACCTCGGTGAATCTTCCCTGGCTTGAGTGTTGAGGAGTGTCGCGTCATGGCATTTCCGTTTTGTGAGCTTCCTGCGGACTCTTGAGC
>JBGSJT010000212.1:0-6178 GCA_041741715.1 Pirellulaceae bacterium
GCGTCCAGGTATTCGATATGTTCCACGAAGTGCTGTGTCCCTATGCCATGTCCTCAACTCCTAACGCGACAGGAAAATTTGACGACAGCAATATGAATACGCGGATTGCCTAATTTTTCTGTCGTAGAATCTTCCGGTCGTTCCCCGTACCCCTTAGAATCAACACACCTAGTTGGACAGCGCCACTTTGAACGCTTGGATTTGTCGTAAACCCGTTGGAGTCCAGGCTTTATCCGCTTTGCATGTCAAACGCGAAAAAGCGGCTAAAGCCTGGACTCCAACGCAAAGTGGCGCTGTCCAACTAAGTGATTGACGAGCTTGGATTCATTGGAGCGCTACTACGCTTACTGTAGTTCTTTTCGGTAGTAATCACACCGCTGTCGTAGCTTCTGCAATTGCTCACTGTGCTGCGGGTCGGCGGCTAGGTCGTGTTCCTCGAGCGGATCGTCGGCCAAGTGAAAAAGCTGCTCGACCGGGGGCTGAAAATCGGTGTAGCGGACATATTTCCAATCTGCGGAACGCACACCTTCGGACTTTGGAATTGCATGTTCGGGAGGATTGGCATACGTGTGCTCGTAGTACCAGTCACTGCGCCAAGCATCGACCGTTTTATCTGCGACCAGTAATGGCACTAGGCTGCGGCCTTGCATGGCCGGTGGGATGTCGACACCCGCCAGCGCGAGCATGGTGGGGGCTAAATCGATCGTCAATACCATTTCATCGCGGCGCTGGTTCTTCTTAGATTCCGAGCGCGGATCGTAGATAACAAACGGCACGCGAATCGACTCTTCGTGCATCAACCACTTGCCGGTCAGTCCATGGGCACCTTGAAAGCTGCCATGATCCGAGGTGTAAATCACAACTGTGTTCTGATCAAAGCCATTTTCTTGCAGCGCATTTCTAAGGCGTCCCAGCGCCAAGTCAGCGCGCGTGATCAGTCGATACGCGGTGCGCATCTGGCGCAAGAGTTTTTCTGGATCTTCCAATCGCTCCACCCCTCCAGCACCCCCCAATGATTTCTGGATGAATTCGGGGAGCGCGTCATAGTGGTCGCGCGTGAAAGTCGCCGGGGGCGGGATGATCGCGTCGGAGTAGGCGTCCTCAATATCGGGATCAAAATAGTTGGTGGGACCATGCGGCTCCTTCAGAGCCACTGTCAAACAAAATGGTTGGTCCTTGGGTTGACTCTTGAGGAACTTGACAGCTTCTTCTTCCATGCGCGTCGTTAAGTAATGTTTTCCACCGGCGTCTTGCTGCAAAAAGTTGATCGACTGGGGAAAGCCATACCACCAATCGAATTGCTCAGCCGGGAGTGACAATTGTCTAAGCTCATCGGAGTCTCGCCCCACGGCGAACTTTCCGAGGAACCCGGTTCGATAGCCGCTATCGCGCAGCAATACGGGGTAGGTCTGAGACATGGCTGCCGCACTGAGCGGTTTCTGAAAGTCCTCGATGCCATGCCGCCGCATGTGTTGGCCCGTTAAAATGCACGCTCGATTGGAGCAGCAAATTGCGGTTGTTACGAAGGCGTTGTTGAATAGCACGCCGTCGGCGGCCAGTTGATCGATGTTGGGGGTTTGGATATGTGGATTCCCCAAGCAGCCCACGCAGTCTTGCGCTTGATCGTCGGTGAAGACAAACAAGATGTTGGGACGTTGTAGTGACGTATCGACCGCCAAGCAAGACGCGTCAAGCAGCGGTGAGACGCAACAGGCCAGCAGGCTTGCGCCCAAACGAATGACAGAGATTGCATAACTCCACGTAGAGCGTGGGCTATTGTTGCAGGCGCAGTTGGACCATTTTTCTGTCATGTCTGGTTACTCCCAATAAGAGGATATGTCGGATTGCCGAGGTTAAAATATCTGAGCGATAGTTGACCACAGATAAACACGAATGAACACAGATAAAGCAGCGAGTTGGTCTTACCAATCAATTATATCCGCACTTCAGCCCACCTAATGTTTCTGCCGATCGCAGCTAAACTGCGCGCATCATGGGTGTCGTTTCTCAATCTGTGTACATCTGCGTCCATCTGTGGTTAAAGGTCATGTCTTTTGACTAGCGGACGACGCGTTTCCATTCGAGTTTCGGATGTTTGAAGTTGACTAGCAAGCCGACGCGTAGATTGGTGACTTTCAGGTAGTTGAGCATTTTTCCGATTTCGTGGCTTGTTATTTGATCGATCGTCTTTGTATCGGCGACGACGGAGTTGAAGCAAATCAGGTCTGGAACATACATGCCGACATTTACTGACTTGAAGATGACTGGATAGTCCGGCTGTTGAACGAATGGGATAGTACGAAGCCCAAATTCAACCGCCATCGCATTCTCGTAAATCTTTTCATGAAAACCATGTCCGAGTTCGTTGAGTACTTCCATGGCGCAGCCGATGATGCGATGCGTTTCTTCTGGCAATAAAAACGTAGAGTCTGTCATGATACACCTTTCTGTTTTGGACACTATCCGAACACGAACAGATGCCGATTGTATCAGAGACTCTTTAGCAGATTCAAAGAAGTGCAACCACAGATGGACGCAAATGAACACAGATGACAGGAAAGTAGGAAGGAAGTTGTTAAAGACTGGGGCGTTCAGTCAATAGAGTCGCGTGTTTGCCGGGTTATGGATGTTGCTCGCTCAAGCTTTGCGATAGGGAACTGAAATCTGTGTTTATCTGCGTCTATCTGTGGTTCGATTGGATGAAGATCCGTGTTGATGGACTAGGTTGCATTTTTTTCGACGACCATGACATTGGTGGAAAGTTCATCGATCATACGTTCTTCAGGACCATCATTGCAGGCTCGATTGCGAGTCATTTCGACCGGCTGCATCGAATCGGGTAGCAGGCCAATGTGGCAGACCGGTTCGCCTGGAGTGACGGCTGGAAGCGTGGTCATGCCGATTACTACGCCAGCGAAAGGAGCCAGCAGTGTGCTCGTTTCGACTCCCAGCAGACTCGTGTTGGTGGCGATGGGCTGATTGGCTTCAACGACTTCACCCGGCTTGACGTGAAACTGTAAGAACCCGCCTCGCTGAGCGCGCATCCATTTCGTCTTGTTAAGCACGGTCTGATGTTGAGGCACTTTGGGCTCGCCTGGCAACATCTCCAATCCGCGGAGGACGTTTTTAATCCCTTGGTCGATCATGGAAACAATACCTGGTTCAACTTTCCAGACTTCGCCCCCTTCCATGATGATCGTGGGGCAGCCCGCAGCGCAAGCTTCGCGACGAAACGAGCCCTCAGGTCCCTTACCATCGAGGATCAATTCGCAACCGAATGACCTTGCTAACTTGGCGACAACCGGATCGCTCATGTTCCCCCGGATATTGGGGTAATTAGTGCGACGCACGGCGGCGGTGTGCAAATCGATTCCGTAGTCGCTGCGCGATACAATTTCGCTAAACACGTTGTGAGCCATGCGACTGGCCAAGCTGCCGCTGGGCGAACCAGGAAAGAAACGATTCAGATCGCGGCGGTCAGGCAAGTAGCGCGAGTGTCGATCGAAGGCGAGTAAATTCAGAACGGGGACAAGTATCAGATTGCCGCGCGTTAGCTCAAGTTCGCCCGAATGGAGCAATTGCCGAATAGCTCCTGTTCCATTGATTTCGTCACCATGCAGGGCGGCGGTCACAAAGACCGTGGGGCCATCTTGCCTAGCGCGACGGACTTGAATCGGGATTCGCACATTCATGCCGCTATAGCTCTCACTAATTGTCAGCTTGATGTTCTTCGTTTCACCCAAGCCTATCTGATCGCTACCCCAGAGGCCAATCGGTTTTCGTTCATAGGTCCGGTGCTTCTTCGGCATTGATTCGTTCGGCTTAGTTGGAGAGCAGCGACAGGTGGGACGTCGCGCGTGTCAAGTATCAGCTCGAAGCGCCAGCGAGTGAGTCCAAACAATATCAGTTCGAAGCGCCAGCGAGTGAGTTGCATTAGTGTCAGTATCACTCGCAAGCAGTCGTGCTGTCCAGGTCAAACCTCGCACGGCTGGTTCCAAGAGTGGTACGACGCCAAATCTTCGATCAGATAAATTGTTTTTGCTCGTTTCCGGGTTCTAGTCGCAGAGCCCCTGCCGCTACGCGAACCGCGAATCGTGTTATGATGAAAGGTCAGGCTGGTTTGGCCCTGTATTGAACTTTTCTTCCTACTCCGAGGGCACCCTGATGTTGCATCACCGCTATCTTGCTGCGGCGCTTTCACTCGCTTTCTCACTTGCCTGGGGGCTAATCCAGGCTGCCGAGCGTCCGAATATTTTAGTGATCTTGGCGGATGATCTGGGCTACTCCGATTTGGGCTGCTACGGCGGCGAGATTGAGACACCCAATATTGATGCACTGGCTGGTGCGGGTGTGCGGATGACGCATCTCTACAATTCTGCTCGGTGTTGCCCCACGCGTGCTTCGCTGATGACGGGTCTTTATCCGACACAAGCTGGCATCGGTGACTTTACAACAAACAAGCCCGATGCCAAACGCGGACCGGGCTATCTAGGGCGGCTTAGTGAGCAGTGCGCCACCATGGCTGAAGTGCTCAAGCCGGCTGGCTATCGCTCCTACTATGTTGGCAAATGGCACATGCATCCGGATACCGGTCCAATCAATCGCGGCTTCGACGAATTTTATGGCTATACCAACGACCACTCGCACGATCAATATGACGCAGAGTACTACAAACGACTTCCGGCCGGCCGTGCCAAGGAGATCGATCCCCAGCCCGAAGATTTTTATGCGACCGATGTGTTCAACCAATATGCGCTCGAGTTCTTGCGACAAGGCCAAGCTACGGGCGGGCCTTGGTTTCTATTCCTCGGACATTCCTCGCCGCACTTCCCGGTGCAAGCTCCCGCCGAGCGGGCCGACAAGTATGACCCGATCTATCGACGTGGTTGGGATGTGTTGCGCGAAGAACGCTTCGAACGAATGCAGAAACTCGGATTGGTGGATGGTCCGCAGTGGAAACTAACCCCGCGTTCCATCGTGCCGGTTGACGAGCCCGATATTGCCAATGGATTTCCAGGCCAAGAGAATCCAGCTTGGGATTCGATTGACGCTGATCGACAAGCCGATTTGGCGCGGCGGATGGCCATCTTTGCCGCCATGGTCGAAGGCGTCGATCAGGGTGTTGGCCAAATCGTCGAGCACTTGAAACAAACCAACGAACTCGACAACACATTGATCCTTTTTCTTAGTGACAATGGTGCTTGTTACGAATGGGGCCCGTTTGGTTTCGATGGTGTCTCACGCAAGGGGATTACCACTTTGAGTGTTGGTGATGAACTGCGAAACATTGGTGGACGCGGAACCCATCAATCGTACGGGAGTGCCTGGGCCAACCTCGGCAATACTCCCTTTCGTCTCTATAAGCACTTCACGCACGAAGGTGGGATCTGCACTCCCTTCATCGCCCATTGGCCCAACGGTCTGAAGAAACAGGAGCCCTGGATTCGCTCCCCCGCGCATGTGATGGACATCATGCCCACCTTAATAGAAGTGGCTGGTGCCAAGTATCCGCAGCGTTTGGGTGAGCACGAATTGACACCGCTCGAAGGGACCAGTCTCCTCCCCGCGCTGCGCGGCGAATCGACGCCGGAGCGGACCATTGGCTTTGACCATCAAGCCGCGCATGCGCTGCGGCAAGGGGATTGGAAGATCGTTTGGAGCAAACGCATGCCGCATGAGCTCGAGTGGGAGTTGTACAATATGGCCGAGGATCGTTGTGAGACCAACGATTTGGCTAAGCTGAATCCCGACCGCGTCCGCTCCATGGCCGAGCAATGGAAAGCTTGGGCGCGGCACGTAGGTGTGACCTGGGAAACCCCCGAGCAATAAACGTCAATCAGCAATTAGCCGCCCCGCGTTAGCGTCCGGTTACCGAGCAATAACCGGGTGCTAACGCACTGCGGCTGATCGCTGCATCAAGGTTCCGCACTAAATCAACAGCCCGCTAGCCACGGGTACTTCCAGAATATGACAACTTACCGACAGATACCTAAGCACCCACGCATAAGTTTCTGCGCATAATTAGCATCGAGCGGGAAATAACTGTCCGATTCGCGTTATCCGTAGCGAAAGTCATTTCCTGCACGATGCGACGCCTATTGAAAAAGTTAAAATGAGAAGTGAAAAATGCAAATTGATTCGAAATGGGGGCTGTTTGGGATGTTACTTGGGCGTTGGC
>JBGSJT010000213.1:0-22258 GCA_041741715.1 Pirellulaceae bacterium
GATTCGCGGGAGGGTCGTCGGCGAGCCCCAGCGAGCTGGCGGGGAGGGCGAAATACTCAGTGTTTTCCCTCCCCGATGACTCGCCAGGGCTCGCATCGACCCTCCCACGAAATAGTCTGCCCGCTGGTGAAACCTAACTGCGTGGGAGGGTGAAGTACTATGCACTGCACCCCAAAATTAAAGTTGGCTGAAGCACTCGGGACCACAAGGTTTGGAAGCTGTGATTTGAATTATCTTGCGCACGCTTATCAGCATTTGCACACTCCTTACTTCGCAGCCGGGACGGCGCTCCCAGATTGGATGAGCGTCATCGATCGCAAGAATCGTGCGCGTCGGCAGTACGCGGAGCCAGTCGTCACGCACCCTGACCCGCAGATCTCCGCGTTTGCCCAGGGCTGTTTGCAACATCATGCAGACGATTTTTGGTTCCACC
This sequence comes from Pirellulaceae bacterium, assembly GCA_041741715.1. GTDB lineage: Bacteria > Planctomycetota > Planctomycetia > Pirellulales > Pirellulaceae > Aureliella. The sequence continues at coordinate 434 of JBGSJT010000213.1, forward strand.
AGAGTCAATGCTTCGTCGCGCTCAGCACGCAGTTCGCAGTGGAATTGCGGGGCCTGCTGGAAGAAGGCTTGGGGCATCAAGCCGGCTTTGTAGGGCACATCTCCGTCGAACTACTGCTGGATGCGATCTTGGTCGAACGCCACCCAAGTTTGCTCGATGACTACTACGGCATGCTCGCGTCCGTGGAGGTCGATGTATTGCAAACGGCCGCCAATGCGATTTGTCGTCAGCCGGTGACGCGTCTGGTCGAATTGGTTCCACGATTTATCGAGGCGCGATTCTTGGCGGATTACAGCGACGATGTGCTGCTGCTGCGGAGTCTCAATGGCGTCATGAAACGGATCGGCCTGCCACGCTTGCCCGAATCCGTAGCCGCTTGGTTGGCCATCGCCCGCGTGCGCGTGCGGGCTCAGGCCGATCAGTTATTGATCGAAGCGTAAGGGATAACTGTATTCCCATTGGGTATCTGTTCACCGACATGGAATCGGGTAAGAAAGCCTGACGTACGACGTGCGGCAAAAAGATCACGGATCGAGCTTGGCAATCTTTTCCTTGGCTTGAGCTAGAGCTTGCTCGCGGACTTCGACGAGTTTGACGGGGGCTCCGCCCCGCTCCTTGGAGACGTCGGCGGCCTGCATGAAAGTGAACATCTCGATCGTTTCAGCGTTGGACACAGGCGCTGGGCCGCCAGCAAAAAAGTCAGCGATGCGATGCACCAACGGAGCATAGCCCTCGTACTTGCCACCCACCTCAACTTGCTTCTCACCAAAGACAACCAGTCCGTAATCGGCCTTGCCATCGCGAATACCACGAAAGGTACCGACGCGACCAGCTTCCCACTCCCCCACGACCACATCCACTCCCTCGGTATGCACGCGCGTCACCGACTGGCAACCACTCCCCATCACGGTGTATAGCGTTTCGACGCCATGCACTCCGTACCAAAACAGATCAGTGTGGCTGGGCTCGAGTGAACAGGGACTCCAGGCCATCGCGCCGCGAACCTGCTTTCGCAACTCGTCATCCTCGCGATAGCGAATGGTACCTGGGCTAAAGCGTAGCGAAGAACTGCTGAACCAACGCGCGTTGTATTTCTTGGCGAGCAGATCGATGGCCAGCGCATCGACCAAAGATCCAGCCAGGGGCTTGTCAATAAATACCGGCTTGCCTGCCTTAAAGAGCGGCACCACTTGCTCGAGGTGCTTGCGACCATCAAGGCTCTCTAAGAGAACTACATCGACTTTGGGAAGCAGTGCCTCAACGGAATCGACAATCTCGGCCCCCAGCTTCTGGAGCTCTTCCGTGTAGCCCGCCACGCGATCGCGACTGGAAGCGATGTCGTTGCTGCCACCTGGATAGGCCGCTACCACGCGCATGCCAGACAAGTTGGTATCTGCCGAGTCGTTATTGAAAAGTTTGGCGAAGGCGGGCGCGTGCGAAGTGTCCAGACCGATCATCCCAATTCGCAGCGGCTTGCCCGCGTCGGTCTGCGCCCGAATGTTTGTAGCAGAGGTGAGTAGGAACAAACAGGCAAGTGTCAGTCGGAAGCGTAGAGTCGGCATGGTTGGTTCTCGGAGTATCGGTCGGTAGGGGAAGCGGTACAATGGTGAGATCGATCATACCAAGATGGAGATTTGATTTGTGTGGGAGAGTCGTGATATCAGCGAGAATATCAGCTCGATGCGCCAGCCAGTGAGTCGTAGACTGGTTGGAGTACAGCCTTTAGGCGCCCGTGCCTGTCAAGCGCAATAATAGCGGCGAAAGCATCGTTCGGGAAATTACTGTCGTAGCCACGTTCGCCAGAACGCTGACTCCCGGCGGTCTGGCGACCGCAGCTACGGTCAAGATCCGACACTTATTTCCCGAACGACGCCAAAGCCTGGACTCCCACGCGAACTGCCGCTGTCCAATTAGTTACTCAAATTATTTTTGAATCATGAGAACATTTCAGAACGATGATCTGTGTGAGATGCTGGCGGACGAAGCTACCAACTGTCGCATGTTGGCGCTCGAATTCTTGAGCGAAGGCTACGCGGCGAATGACGCAATTCTTCCCGCCGTATTCGCTGCCTGGGATCGCTGGGGAATTGCCACGTCATTCCCGGAATTCCCGATCTTGTCGAGCTTGCCAGTGGCTGCCACGCATGTCGCCGACTGCTGCCAACGTGCAGCGCACATGGCTAGGCAAAAAAAGTTGACCGATCCAGTGACCCGCTGCGCCGGAAAGCTACTCGAGCAAGTCGTCACTTTACGCGCCAGCGATTTGCGGCCGCATGTCGAGTCGATCGCCGAGGCAGTGGCGGTGTCAAAAATATTCTTTCGAGTTAACGTCGAAGGGCTACGACACCGGGTGGGATTGATCGACTTGGAGGCGGATGCACTGGCACTGCGACTCGATAACGCCGTGGAAGCTCTGACTCACGACGCGAACAATAGCCTCGCTGCGCAAGATGGACTGCATGCATTGGAAGCGATCCGTTTTCAACATCCCGACTATATTGACATGTCCGCCGCTATCGCTCACGCGCCCCCCGACGAGAGCCCAGGCGCGATTAGTTTTCAATTGTCGCTACGGAGTTTGATCCAGTTCGAACAGGCTGGTAGCGAGGGGGCACTCGCGCGGCATCTTAGCGATCAGCGCGAGCCGATCCACATGAGCGCGGTCGAAGCTCTGGTTCGCGCGGGAACGCCGCTGGCTGCGGCTCACATTTTGTCGTGTTTTTTTGCGGGTGCACCTACGGCCCAACGCTGGATGGCGCGGGGCTTGCAACGCATCCGCGCCGCTGGGCTCGCCAGGGAAATTGCCAACTTGCGTGGAGAGATCTCCGATCCGTCACTGTGGCTGATGCTGCTGGTGGCCGAGGTGCGTCAATTTGATGTGGAAAGCTTGCCGCAGATTACGGCCGAGTTGCCCGGAGTTAATTCGTATGCGGGTGCACTGATTGACGCATTGAATGTTTACGTGCGCATGCATAACGAGGTTGACGGCGCACGCGAGTTACAACAAGCATTTATGACTTATGTACAAGCAGCCAATCAAGAGCTTCAATCTAGAATCGCAGCCCAGTGAGCCAATGATTTACCATGCCCTCTAGTCCACAGACACTTCCCTCCGTTTGTCCGCTTGATTGCCCCGATACCTGTGCTCTGCACATCACCATTCGAGATGGAAAGATGCTCAAGCTGACGGGAGATCCTGCACAGCCGATGACGCAGGGCTTCGCCTGTGTCAAGATGACAAAATACCCGCAGCGACAAGAGCATCCCGAGCGATTGCTGACTCCGTTACAGCGAGTGGGAGCCAAGGGACAAGGTCGCTTCCACGCAATCACCTGGGACGCTGCCTTCGATTTGATCACCGAGCGCTTGCGTGCGAACATCGACCGGCACGGCGTGCAGTCGGTATTGCCGTACAGTTATGCGGGGACCATGGGGCTGATCGAACGCGATCATCCGCTGGCCTTCTTTCGAGCTCTCGGTGCTAGCGAATTGGATTGGAACATCTGCGCGGCAACTGGCAGCGCAGGATGGGAAGCCAATTATGGACCGAATAAGCTTTCGGTAGCGCCCGAGGATGTGGCGCATGCGAAGCTGATCATCCTGTGGGGGATCAATGTACTGCGTTCCAACAGCCACCTCGTCCCCTGGCTCAAGGCAGCTCAACATGGCGGCGCGAGGATCTTGCATATCGATCCCTATCGCAATGAGACCAGCCGCATGGCTGACGAACACTGGCAAGTTGCAGTCGGCAGCGACGCGGCATTGGCCCTCAGCATCGGTGGTGAGATCCTGCGACTGGGGAGGGAGGACGCCTCCTATTTGCAACAGCATGCCAACTCGCTCGACGACTATCGGGCTGCGTGTGATGAATGGCCGGTCGAGCGGGCTGCTGAGTTTTGTGGTGTCCCAGCGGCAAGCATCGCGGCTTTGGCGGTTGATATGAGTTCGCAGCCCGCAACATTCATTAAAGTTGGCTATGGCATGACGCGCAACGAAGGGGGAGGAAACGCGATGCGGGCCATCACCCTTTTGCCCGCCCTAATTGGCGCATGGCAACATCGCGGTGGAGGAGCGGCACTGTCGACCAGCGGTGCGTTTGGGCTGAATACTTCACGCTATTCCGGTTTGCACTTGCGAAAAGCCAACCGTCGGCACATCAATCAAAACCAGCTTGGCCAAGCTCTGCAATTGGTCGAGTCACCCATTTCGACTCTGTTCGTATTCAACTCCAACCCAGCGGCGGTGGCACCCGATTCACAAGCGGTCTTGCGGGGACTGCGGCGCGAGGATCTGTTTACCGTGGTCGTCGAGCATTTTCAAACCGACACCGCCGACTACGCCGATGTGGTTCTGCCAGCCACGACGTTTGTCGAGCATCCCGATTTGTACACTGCCTATGGGCACTATTATTTGCAATGGGCCGAGCCGCTCTTACCCCCACGCGGAGAATGTCGCCCCAACAGTTGGATCTTTCAACAACTCGCCCGCGGCATGGGCTGTGACGATCCGGTGTTTTCTATGAACACCGAGCAACTCGCGGAAATGTTGATTGATAGCCCCCATCCGCACATGGCGGGGATCACCCTTGCGCGGCTGCGCGCCGAGCGTAGTGTGCGGATCAATTTGCCTGACGAGTTTCGCCCCTATGCTCAGGGGAGCCATCATCCCGACGGCAAGATTCATTTTCATCCCGCGCCGCGACAAATAGAGTTTCAAGTGCAACCCAGCGACGAGTACCCGCTGCGATTGATCTCGCCACCTGGTCCGTTCATTCTCAACACTTCGATGGGGAACATTGCTGCGCTGCTGCGGGCTGCGGGTGGCGAGCCGACGGTGTTGGTGCATCCCGTCGACGCGACGCGGTATGGCATCGCGGATGGCCAGCGAATGCGACTACGCAGTCAGCACGGCTCGATCGTCCGCAAGGCGATCGTGAGCAGCGATGCGCGGCAGGGAGTTGTTGTCGCCCTAGGACAATGGTGGCCCAAATTGTCACCTGATAAAAGCAGCTTGAACAATCTGACTAGCCAAGCATTGACCGACTTGGGGGCCGGTTCGCTATTCGGCAATTCGGTAGTATGCCTCGAGCCGCTTGGGTGAAAATTAAAGTGGCCCGACGCTCCGCCGTCGGCACCTTCCGCACACTAGTGGGCAAACAGCAACCCAAACAATCTTTGCGTACTTTGAGCTCTCAGGTGGCCAGCTTGGTTTTTTGGCGGCGAGAAGTGTCGAAAAACACCCTTTTTCGCAAATCCTGCGTCTATAATTGAGGATTGGAAGTCTCGTCCGATTGGTTGGCCGCTCGTTGAACATTAATCCGTTTGGGAACAAGCTTTATGTCAAGCGATGCACTTGCTCAGTCCGTTTCTACCGTTGCCGCTGTAACGAGGCTCGCGTGTCAGCAAGAACGGAGCCATGAGCAGATCATTACTCTTTCCAATATCACTTGGAAGCTGTATGTCGAGTTGCGTGACAATCCCTGGAATCGTGGGCTGCGCATGACTTATGCGGAAGGGGAGCTGGAGATCATGACGACCAGTGCGTTCCATGAGTTAATTTCGCATTTGATCAATGACTTCATTCTCGAATGGCGAGTGGCGCGTAAGCTGCCAGTCCGTCCAACCGGCACCATGACACTGCGCCGCGAAACCCTTGCTCGTGGACTTGAGGGAGATCAAAGCTACTACATCCAACACGAATCGCTAGTGCGCAATCTGAGCGTAATTGAACTTGAGGAGTTGCCTCCTCCGGACTTGGCCATCGAAGTGGAGCACACGTCAATGGCGGTACGCAAGTTGCCGATTTATGCTCAGTTGGGGATACCAGAGGTGTGGCGCTGGCGCGACGAAACATTGAGCGTATTTCGATTGGTCGATGGTCAATACGTCGAGCAGACCACTAGCGAAGCGTTGTCAGGTTTTCCACTTGACCAACTGAGAACGGCGCTATCTCAGCGAACCAAGCGCGACGAAACTTCACTGGTTAGTGAATTTCGACAATGGCTCGTTGGATAGCAAAATTAGTTTTCCTTTGAAATGTTCCCAAGATTGCCGCGTTTGAAGGCCAGGGCCATGGCTCTGGGGACTTCGGCTTCGGCCAGGACCAAATTGGCTCGATTTTCAGCCACGCTAGCTCGATTCTCTTGCTCAGTGGCGATGGCCTCGGCGCGTCGTTGCTCTGCCAGCGCCCGAGCGACCCGCACGTCCGCTTCCGCTTGATCAGCTCGCAATCTCGCACCGATGTTGTCCCCTACGTCGATGTCGGCGATATCGATCGAGACGATTTGAAAAGCGGTCTGCGCATCGAGTCCACGTCGCAATACCGTGCGCGAGATCATATCGGGATTTTCAAGCACCCGCTGATGCGATTCGCTGGAGCCAATCGAACTGATGATACTCTCACCGACACGCGCGATAATTGTCTCCTCGGTCGCACCACCGATAAGTTGTTCCAGATTCGTTCTCACCGTCACGCGCGTGCGGACTCGCAATTCTACGCCATCGCGCGCAATGGCACTCAACGTGGCTTTGCCGCTACGGCGTGGATCGGGACAATCGATCACCTTGGGCTGCACGCTCGTTCGCACTGCGTCTAGGACATCGCGTCCCGCCAAGTCGATAGCGGCGGCCCGATCGAAATCGAGGTCGATCCCGGCGCGATGGGCGGCAATGATGGCTTGGATAATATTCATCACATTTCCCCCCGCCAAATAGTGCGCTTCGAGTCGTTGCGTCAGAATGCCATTGCGGGACGTGATATCCAGCCCCGCTTGAGCGGCCATAATCTTCGCATTCACGATGATCGGCGCCCGCACTTGCCGAAAGTACATGCCAATCAAACTGAGCATTGAGACGCGAGCGCTGGCCGCAAAGGCTTGGACCCACAAGGCACCAAAGGCGAAAAAGGAGATTACAACAAACAGAGCCACCAGTGCCATGAGACCGATAATAACCCACCACACGATCGTGCTGACGTCGACTTGGGCAATCAAAAATGGGAGCATGGTGGGGTTCTCTGTCCGTTCCAAGTTGTTGATGTTTACGCTGGTAGTGAGGACCATCATAGCAATTTCCCGGCGCAATTCCAGTTAGATGTTCAGACAGGCTAAATTCGAGTATGCTGAAGAGTAGTTTCCTTGAGCACTAGATAGATGCGCACGAGACTGATATTCGCATGTCTTCCACTTTCAATTCCGAACCACTCGTCGCTGCGGGACAGGACCAGCTGGCCCCCAAGCGGTTCACGGTCGAAGCCTACCATAAACTGGCTGAATTGGGGTTCCTCGGTACGGATGATCGTGTCGAGCTGCTGGACGGAGTCATCACGCCCAAAATGGTTCACTCACCAGTCCACGATGCGATCGTTTCCGTTATTGAGCACATCTTGCGACCGCTTTTGTCGGAGGAATCGATCCTGCGTATCCAGAGCTCGGTGACTCTGGAGCGAAGTGAGCCTGAGCCCGATTTGGCTGTGGCTAAAGGCCCTCCGCTGCGTTATGTCACTCACCATCCAAGCGGACAGGAGCTTGCGCTGGTCATCGAAGTTGCCGAGACAAGCGTGCAGCGGGATCGCGTTAAGGAGGCGAGTTACGCTTCTGCAGGAGTCCCAGTTTACTGGATTGTCAATCTTAAGAAACGTCGGCTGGAAGTTTTTCAATCCCCCAGGGGGGAGGAATACGCCGAACGCCTGTTGTTGGAAGCGGATGAGTTCGTCGAAATCTCTCGCGGCTTTCGAGAAACAATCGCCATTCGCGTTGCTGACCTAATTCCGACAACGGCCCATTGACGTTCAATGGCAACCCACCCGCTGGCGCGTCGAGCTGATATTGGTTACGGAATAGCGCTGTCCCCCTAGACGCTCCAACATACGCGGTTCGTCTGAAAAAGGTGGCATGTGGACATCCGGTTGATTGACAGATTGACCGAATGCGGTCACAACCTGGGTATACGCCCACACAAGCACCCTCAGGAACTACGCTCATCTCCTCTCTTCCGAACACCGATTGGGTGCGCAATGTTCGCACCACGCTCAAGGATTCCTCTCGCGATTTCCATCAGGTAAAACCTTGGGTCTACTGGCGGGACATGCTGATTGGGACCACCGTCGCCTATGCCGCCGCAGGCATCTTTCTAGCTTCCGACCCCTTCTCGGCTTGGCAAATCGCCAGTTTCGTGGTGGCCGTGTTCTGGCTCTACCGCGTCGGGTCGTTGGTCCATGAAGTGGCGCATTTGGGAGGTCATGAGCTAACCAGTTTTAAAGTGGCTTGGAATGTTTTGGTGGGGATACCGACCTTGACTCCCTCGACATTTTTCACCGCCCACCATCGCGACCATCACAGCCAACGCGTGTATGGTACGCCGCAAGACCCTGAATATGTAGTCAATGTTTGCGGACGGGGAAGCGTGTGGAACGTCGCGGTCTATTTCTTAGTCGTTGCTATTTTTCCGTTGTTGGTCTTTCTGCGATTTTTGTTGGCACCATTGTCATTCATAACTCCCGCCGTCCGAGAATATGTCCTGCGACACTGGTCTGCTTTCACTTTCAACTGGCATTATGAGCGACCACTCACACGCATGAATCGGAAGGTCTTTGCTGCGTTGGAACTCATGTGCTGGCTGCGAGCTGCGTGCATTCCGGGAGCGGTTCTGCTCGGCTTCACACCCTGGACGCGGATGTTCCAACTCTACCTGCTGGGGGCCACCGTAGTGACGCTCAACCAGTTAAGGCAAATGGCCGACCATCACTTCGAAGGGGACGGAGGTCGCTTGAGCATGGCCGATCACATTTTGGATTCATGCAACTACGTGGGGCGCGATCTATGGACATGGTTATTTTTTCCGATGGCCATTCGCTTTCACGCCCTGCATCATCTGTTCCCATCGTTGCCCTACCACAATCTCGCCTCGGCCCATGCATACCTGATGCGCACTCTTCCCAACGACTCTCCCTATCGTGGACTGGAGCAACCCGGTTGGTGGTCGGTCGCTAGAAAACTATTGAAATGACCTGCAAGGGGCTTTCAGGGACGATTACCGCGAATCATCCTGAGCCTGAGCCTGAGCCTGTTCTGGTTCGAAAATGACCTTGGCATAAATTTGATCGAACTGTAAACGGCAATCGATCGACTCGAGCACGATCGACTGGGATGGTTCTTGGCAGGCGGTATACAACCACTGCTCGTCGTCGGTCCGCCGGTAGATTTCGACTAATGGGCTCGATTGCGAAACGAGCATGTATTCGCGCAGCGATGGGAGCGACCGGTAGTGCAGCCATTTGGTTCCACGATCGTAGCTTTCAGTGGTCTTTGAAAGAACCTCGACCAACACGCGCGGATTGAGGAGCGTGTCGAGATTCTCATCCTCGAACTTGGGCTGATCGCAAGCGACGACCACGTCGGGATAAACGTACAAGCCAGTAGCATTGATCCTCACGCGCATGTCGCCTTGATAGACTTCACAATCGCGATGGTCGAACTGCTCCGCCAAACGACGCACAAGATTGGTACTGATCAAGTTGTGTGGTCGACTAGCACCCGCCATGGCAAATATCTCCCCAAGATAGTATTCGCTACGAAACTCTGCCACGCGTTCTTGTGCCAAATATTGCTCGGGAGTCATGCGAGTTTTGGGAATAGTAGCCATTGGCGACTCCAGGGGTAAAGAGCCAGGGGGAGAGCGATTTTGCCTCGACAGATTATTATAACGCGAGGTCTCGCCAAACGATAGTTTGCTACTCCAACACACGAGCTTAGCTGGGCATCTGAATCACTATTTTCACAGCACCATCGGCTCGCGTGTGATGCATGTGGTACGCGTCACAGATTTGCTCAAACGGTAGCCGGTGCGTAATGATCGGCTTGGCGTCGGCGATCCCAGCGGCGATCAGGTCAATAGCGATCCGAGTCGACGTTTGATTCGGCTCAATCGAGGCACCGACAATCGTGTTGGCTCGCAAACATTTGTGAAAGAAACTCTCATAGTTGAAATGAAAGCTCTGCGAACGCGGCAGACCAAAGAAGAGGACTTCTCCGTAGGGACGCGCCAAGTCGATCGAGAGATTGATCGCATCGACTTCTCCGGCTGCTTCGATCACTAGATCTGCCAACTCGCCGCCGGTGATGTGACGAATGGCCTCAGCCGGATCCTCCAAGCTATTGAGGATCGTATGCGTAGCTCCGTAACGCTTGGAAAGCTCAAGTCGAAATTCTTCGATGTCGAGCGCGATGACACGCTGCGCACCGAGTCGCCGTAAGTGAAAATTAAACCATAGCCCGGCTGATCCTTGCCCAATGACTGCGACAGTTCTTCCAGTGATATTGGGGAGTCGTTGACAAGCGTAGAGCACCGTCCCTAACTGTTGCGCTTGAAGCAATTGTTCCAGCGGAAGTCCGTCGGGGAGTGGGATAACGTGCTCGCGTTTCGCTAGGAAGAACTCACACATCGCTCGATGTCCAGGGGCGAGCGCCAGCACTCGGTCGCCAATTCGGGTTTCTGTTACGTTCGCACCAACCGCTTCGACCGTCCCGACCATTTCATGCCCAGTGGTCCCAGGCGGAAACGGATAGGCCGCATCGGCACAGTAGTGCAACATGTGAATGTCGCTACCGCAAAGTGCGAGTAACGAAGTTCGCACGAGCACGTGTCCGGGGGTAACTATTGGGACGGGAACTTCGACCATTTCGGCTTTTCCGCGGGCAACAACTTGTAAGGCTCTCATCGTTGGCTTTTCCCCCTATGTGCTTGCTACTCCCTCGAACATGGTATTATGAAAACAGCTTGCAAAAAAAGATAGCCGACGAGACTTCGGTTAACACGACGTGCATTAGCGAGCGCTTAGGCGACGCGGCGGTTGGGGGCGGGAATGGAAGTGGTGGTCAACTGCTCAGCGATGCGTTGTTGCCAGTCGGGGAAACTGGGGATCGATGCGCAGGGGCTAGGGATGAAACCATTGGCAAAGGAGTTGAGTGCGATTCGAGCTAGAGCTCCGATGGTAATCCTGGTTTTATAACTCCAGGAGGCGTCGCTGTGAAACAAATATCGAAGTTGCTTGAAACAACTGCGTGAGAAACCACCTTTGGCCGCTAGCCGCGCCCACTTGCCAGGGCCAGCGGCAGAGCGGTGCGTGCCGGTAGCGTGTATCACTTCTTGAGGCGTCTCTAAATTGCGAACCGCATGGGCCTCACGCAATAGGTCGTTCATTAGTTCGCGTTGCTGTGAGGCTCGCTGCCAACAAACGCTGCCAACGTGTTGGCGATAGCACAGAACAGGCTCCGAAATGTTAGCCAGTTTGCCACGCAGTGCTAGTCGTAACCACAAGTCATGGTCCTCGACCCACTGATAGCGCTGGCGATAACCGCCTACCGCTTCAAGCGCTTCGGCGCGAATCATTGTGGTGGGGTGAAAATGGCCAGTGCGGCGGTGAAGAAGATTGTCGACAATTTCATCGTGCGCATTGGGCAAACGATTGATGTTCAGGGGATCATTGTCAGCATCAATCTCGACAATCGCTCCACCGACGACAGTGCATTGCGGATTGCGACGCATGAAGTGCGCCTGTCGTTCCAAGCGTTCAGGTAGGGCGATGTCGTCGGCATCCATACGGCAGATCAACGGGGCGCGAGCGATGACAGCACCACCGTTGAGGGCCGCCACGATGCCGAGATTTTTTTGATTGACGACGCGAATACGGTTGTCTTGCTCCGCGAACCACTCCAAAATGGTGCGACTGAGGTCGGTGCTTCCGTCATTGATGCAGATTAGTTCCCAATCTCGCGACGACTGCTCAATAATACTGGCCATTGCGTCAACCAGGTACGCTTCGGCGTTGTACACCGGCATGACGATGGAGATGAGTGGATCGTGAATGCGAGGGAAGTTCATCACCTGTTCTCTTTCCAAGTTGGGTCACGCTTGCCGAGTGTGACTTTTCAGAATTCTCGATAGTTCCTATTAATCCCATGACTCCCATCGGTAGCAGCAATCCCAGCCCGGCAAGTGCGACCCCGTTTAGGCCAGTCTTTTCAAACGCTAATACTGCGGGTAGTAATACTGTACGTCTAGAGTTGCTATCAAGAGCAATTCTTGCTCTCAGGAGAGGCAGCGCCATCGGCTGTGAGCAACTACGGACCTATCAGTCCGCGTTATTTTGGGTAGGCTTCAGCATGGGAGGTGATGGAGTCTGGGAGTCTGGGAGTCTGGGAGTTGGAATAGGGCTGAAGGCCCGGCTGATTATCTAGCCCAGGCTGCAGGCCTGGGGAACGGAACATGTTCGAGTGGATTAGGGCTGAAAGCCCGGTAGATTCATCAACGTTTGTGCCGACGTTGTCATTTGTCATTTGTCATTTGTCATTTGTTACCTGAAACCTGGAACCTGGAACCTGAAACCTGGAACCTGGAACTTGGAACTTGGAACTTGGAACCTGGAACTTGGAACTTGGAACTTGGAACTTGGAACTTGAAACTTGAAACTTGAAACCTGGAACCTGGAACTTGGAACTTGAAACCTGGAACCTGGAACCTGAAACCTGGAACCTGGAACCTGAAACTTGAAACTTGAAACCTGAAACCTGGAACCTGGAACCTGGAACCTACCCTAACGAAACTGGCGATTCGAACTCAAAATGTTGGGGATAGGATTGCATGTGTTTGAGCGCCGCACCCGAATTGTAGTAGCGTACGTTCTGTGAGTGGTATCCGAATATTGGCGCGTGGGTGTGACCGAAAAAAACTCTCTGGAAGGGAGTGGACGTGGCAATAGGTAACGCGTCGATCAACACGCGTAAACGTCGGCAGGTTAGGGCGGGGCGATGGCGCATCAGCGGCACCAGTTTGTGCAGACGCAGTCCCACGACGACATCATATAGGCGATGTTTCAGACCGGTTTGCGGATGCTCGTGATGAAATTTCGTGCGATACTTCGACAAATTACCGCGTGCGTCGAGCAGATCGCCGTGCAGGAAAAGTGCGTCGCCGATTTGAAAATGATGTTCGTACCAGCCGAAACGTGCGTGTTGACTGGCAAACTGGGTGAGGAGCTCCAAAAACTCTGGATGGCAATCATGGTTGCCGGGGAGGAAGCGCACCTGAGCTTGGCCGGTATTGGCAAGGAGATTTTCCAACCAAGCGATAGCGGCAGCTAAGGTCGCTTGGTGGCTGCCACGGATGCTCCAACGGAAATCAAAAATATCACCTCCCAGCACGATACACTGATCGCTAGCCGTGATTTGAGCTAATTGGGCGGGGAGCGCATCGGCGGCGCTACGGGGACTGAACAGGTGCAAGTCGGAAACGAACACGCCGCCACGTACTTGGCGAGACTCGGATTGGGTTGAATTCATGCGTTAGGCAATTGATTTGGGTGGGGAAACGAGGGCTCAGGACCTTTCCACCGCGCTAATCTCGATATAATGAAAGTCGCTACATTATAAAACACTTTGGACTTGGGGTTAACGTGGGTAACGGACAGAACGATCAGCAGGGCGCAGCGGCTGTAGACGATGAAGCAGCACTGCACAAGCTGAGCCACAGCCTACAGTCCATACGCAGTGAACTGGCCAAGATCATTGTCGGTCAAGAGGATGTTATCGAACAACTCTTAATAGCCCTGCTGGCTGGCGGACATTGCTTGCTAGTGGGCGTGCCAGGCTTGGCCAAGACGTTGATGATTTCCAGTTTGGCCAAATCGATCGCGCTAGACTTCCAACGCATTCAGTTTACGCCCGATTTAATGCCAGCCGACATTACTGGTACGGAAGTAATCCAGGAGGATCGCAGCAGCGGCACCCGCGAGTTCCGATTTATTCCGGGTCCGATCTTTGCAAATGTCATCTTGGCTGACGAGATCAATCGTACGCCCCCCAAGACCCAAGCCGCCTTGTTGGAGGCGATGCAGGAAAAACAAGTGACCGCCGGTGGTAGGCGTCATCCTCTGCCAATTCCGTTTTTCGTTCTAGCCACCCAGAATCCGATCGATCAAGAGGGGACGTATCCCTTGCCTGAGGCGCAGCTCGACCGATTCATGTTCAATGTACTGGTTGACTATCCGAGCCGGGATGACGAATTGGAGGTAGTCCTGCGAACGACTTCGGATCACCAAGCGGTGTTAGAAACTCAAATCTCGGCTGAGAACTTGCTTGACCTAGCGCATGTCGTGCGACGCATTGCCATCACTCCGGCGATGGCCTTGGTGGCAACGCAGATTGCGCGATTGACGCGGCCTTCGGACGCACAGGCGAGCGAGCGCGTACGGCGGTGTGTGCGGTGGGGGGCTGGACCGCGGGCCAGTCAATACATGGTGTTGGGAGCTAAGGCGCGGGCGGCCATGTTGGGGAGCCCAGTGGTTCGCCGCGAAGATATCGCGGCCGTGGCACCACCTGTCTTGAGACATCGCATGAAACTAAACTTCCAAGCAGAAGCCGAAGGAACGACGGTCGAGCAGATCATCGCCGAGATTATTCACTCTGTCGACAGCACTCTTCAGGATAGCAGTTCGCGTGAGCACATCGCACAAGTACTTCGATCCTGAGACGCTGGCCCGCATTCGTCCCTTGGGGCTCCGGGCCCGCACGTTGGTCGAAGGGCTGGTCTCGGGTTTGCATCGCAGTCCGCTCCGGGGGCATTCGATCGAGTTCGCACAGCATCGCGAATACGTCCCCGGCGACGATCTGCGACAGGTCGATTGGAAAATCTACGCGCGGAGCGACAAGTTTTACCTGAAGCAGTACGAGGATGAAACGAGTCTGACTTGCTACTTGTTAGTCGACCATAGCCAAAGCATGCTCTACGGTGGCGACGATTCCGTCGAGCAAACTCGAGGGCTCAGCAAATTGCAGTACGCGCAGTTGATCGCGTGTAGCTTGGCCTACTTGGTAATCGAGCAACGCGATTACGCGGCGCTGATGGTCTTTTCAGAAACGATTGACGACTGGCTCCCCCCCAGTGGCAGCCCGTCAGTTTTTGACGACATGGTGGCGGTAATGGAGCGTGCCAACAATGATCGCAAGACAGATTTACCCCAAGTCCTCGAGCAGGCAGCGCAGCGTCTGGGGCGGCGGGGGCTGGTGGTCGTTGTTAGCGATCTGTTGGATGACCCGCAGCGTCTGCTCAAGTCGTTGAAGTTGTTGCGGTTTTCAGGGCACGATGTCATGCTGATTCATGTACTGCATCGCGACGAAGTGGAGTTTCCGTTCGAGAGTATGTCGCGGTTCGAAGGCTTGGAAGGTCTACCGCAAATTGTGACTGATCCGCGAATGATTGGTCACGCCTATCGCCAGGCGATGTCGCAGTTTTGTTTGGAGCTGGAAGTGGGTTGTCGACAAATGGACATCGATTACTTCCGTATTTTGACCGACGAATCGTTGGCGGCCACGCTCCCGCGCATACTCGGCAGTCGTTCGGCGCGAGGGTACTAGCGATGCAGGCTGGGTACTTATTGGCTGCGGCTGGTCTAGCCAGCGCCTGGATGCTGTGGTGGAGTGCCGCCGCCGCGATCCCAATTCTGCTGCACTACCTATATCGACGTCGGCAACGTACGATTCGCTGGGCCGCGATGCAGTTGTTGCTGCAAGTGGTGGAGCGCGAGGCCAAACGCGTGCGGCTGGAGCAACTGTTGCTGCTCATCCTGCGAACGCTCATTCTGGTTGTACTGGCCACTGCGCTGGCACGGCCGTTTTGGCACAGCGGAGATCAGGCAAACAGCGCTAGTAGCGCCGCTCCGGCAAACAATTGGATCATCGCCATTGATGTCTCGTATTCGATGGGTTATCGCGTCGACGCGGAGTCGCGTTTGCAGACCGCTCAGCGACGCGCGGCGGAGTTAGTCGAAACTGCCAATGAAGGGGATGCTTTTGCGGTTGTGGCGTTGGGACGACCACCGCGCGCCGCAATTGCCAGTCCTACCTATGATCGTCAGGCGGTATTGACTGAACTGGGGCGATTGGTCATCAACGACGCGGGCTGCGATTTGACGAATGGGCTACAGTTGATCTCAGATATCGGCCAGCGTGCGCAGCAAGATAGTGGACTTCCATCACAGGTTCATGTGTTGATTCTCAGCGACCTGGGACGCGAACATTGGCAAGCAAGTGCTGAGGGGGGGAGCCACCAAGCCCTTAGACAGCTCGGTGAGAAGTACCCCGTGGAGATCGAGGCGTTGGGGGACGAAACGACTGAGAACTTGGCTGTCATCCGACTGCAGCCAAGTGCGTTGCGAGTTGTGGCTGGGGAGTCACTGCAGATCGATGCGACTGTTAGGAACTACGGGACACGCACCGTCGAGCAGGTCCCCGTTCAGTTGACCTTGGATGGCAACACGCTGGCTTCGCAACGAGTCGATCTTAAGCCGCAAACCGAGCAGCTCGTCCACTTTGATTTCATCCCCACGGCAATTGGACCGACCGTGCTGGCTGTGACTCTCCCCACCGATCGATTGTTGGTGGATAACACGTTGCGGCAAGTGATCGATGTGCGCAACGATTTCGGTGTGTTGATTGTGGAGCAACAGGCCGGAGAGTCGCGAGTGTTAAGGTTGAGCCTCCGCCCTGATGATTCGATCACCGACGTGAAGTCTCGATCCGCCGTGTCCATCTTCGAACTATCGACGATTGCGCTGGAGCCCTGGCCGGTGATTATCCTCAACGACCTGGCCAGCCTCGATGAGAACCAGCACGCACGATTGGAGCGCTACGTGAGTCAGGGTGGAGCATTGATTTGCATGTTGGGACCACGGTCACCGGCTGTCAGATGGAACGAGTACGAGGCGGTCGAGCCGTTACTCGGTTTTACCATGCTGGAGCCAGCTCCTGAGCAGATTTGGAATATCGATCCGTTGGAATACAAGAGTCCGATCGTGTCACTTTTCGAAGGCTTTCCAGACTCGGGATTACTGACGACACCCATTTTTCGCTACTGGAAGATACAGCCGCACGCTCTGCGGTCTGCCCCCTGGAATGTCGACTTGGCGATCGAACAAGGGGGCCCACTGATCGTCACGCACCGCGTGGGGGGCGGAACCGTTATTAGCCTGCTTTCCGCACCTCAATCTGGAGCTGCCAGCGGAGACAATTGGAATGCGATGGCGACCTGGCCTAGCTTCGTACCGCTCATGCAACGGCTAGTGCAGTCGGCCATGGATTCTGGAGCTGCCGACAACACGCTGCGCGCAGGGCAGCCACTGGTGGGAAAGATAAAGAACTCCAAACTCGGAAATCCGTCCAACGTAAATTCCTTAAGCATAACCAAACCCGATGCATCGGAAACTCGCCTTGATGCGGAGGAGATACTTCCCGATGGATCGGTGCGTTGGACCTTCCCGCAAACTCAACAAAGTGGCGTCTATTTGGCGCGGCAGGTAAGCACTGATAAACAGCAACCCTTCGCGGTGAATGTCGATGGATCCGAGAGTTCGCTACAGTCGATGGAACTCGGTGAGTTGCCAAAACTGACCGCGCCTCCACCCGCCATTGAGGTACCTCAAGCTTTTTCCTCTGGGGCCGAGAGCAGTCCTTGGCTGGCGCGCGGTTGGTTGACGTTGCTGGGGTTGCTATTGTTGACCGAATCGTGCTTAGCATGGGGCTTAGGGAGACGCGTTGGATGAATCGAACCGACCTTTCGCCGAACACACCGCTAACAGAAACGGCCGTTGAGTCGGTGCTGCATATTGCCTGGAAGTTTCCCTTGTGGATCTGCGTCATGCTTCTGCTGGGAGTCGGGGGGATGACCCTGTGGCTCTATTTGACGGAACGCGGCAGGGGAGGGAAGTCAGCGCGGTGGCTGCTGGCTGGATTGCGCTTCGGGCTGCTGATGCTGGTGTTGTGGATGCTCAGTGGTTGGAGCTGGTTGCGATTCAAGAGCGACCAGCCAGAGTTAATCGTCGTTATCGATCGCTCGGCAAGCATGAGCACCCGCGACGTGGAAAGCGACCGCGTTGAAGCCAAGCTCTCGCGGGTGGAGCGCGCAATCGAATTGTTTCAAACTCGTAGTCGCCGCGAACTGCAACAGCTCGAGCGACAATATCAAGTGCAATGGTTTTCTCTAGCGGAGTCACTTGAGCAAATTGCGTTTCCGATCGGCCAGGAGGGAGAGCAACTTTCTGGAATCACTGCGGATGGTGCGCACAGCCGGCTGGGTGACGGCATACTGCGACTCGTGCAACGGCAGACGGGCAAAGGGACAGCGGCGATCATCTTACTTAGCGATGGGATCAACACGGGTGGGGCCGCGTTGGAGGAAGCTGCCAAGGGGGCGCGGCGCGCGGCGATACCGATCATCTCGGTCGCGGTGGGAAGGCAAACGGAACTCCCTGATTTGCGATTGGCCGATCTGCTGATCGATCACGAAATCTATTTGGGTGATCAAGTCACAGCGGAGGTGGGGCTAGTGGTCAGCGATGTTCCCACGGCTGAAACGCGTGTCGTTATTCGCGATCGAGCAACTGACAAAGTGCTCGACGAAACACGTATCGTCGTGTCGTCTCAACAGCGGCAAGTGACCGCAAGACTCAGTTTTGTCCCCGAGCGCGCCGGAGAGCTGGCACTGCGGATCGAAGCCTCCCCCATCGCAGGTGAAAAGGAACTCGACAACAACTCTCTCGACACTGTCGTACAAGTTCAAGACAAGACGATTCGCGTGTTGCTAGTTTCAGAACTACCCAGCTACGAGTTTCGTTTTCTCAAAAGTTTTCTCGAGCGTTCGATGCAAGTTGATGCGCCCGACGCGGCCAGCTTCGATTTACAAACGGTCTTGCAGGATGCCGATCCGTTGTACGTCGATCAAGATAAGACGGCATTGCGATTGGTTCCGAGTAAACCCGAAACCATTGCCAACTATGATGTCTTTGTGATGATCGACTTTGATCCGCAATTGATCAGCCAGACTTCGCAACAAGCAATCGTCGACGCCGTTTCACGCCGCGGCGCGGGGTGTATCTTCGTCAACGGTAGCGGCTCAGCGGCGCGTCGGCTCGACGGTTGGCCGTTGGCGAAGCTCTTGCCGGTCGAACATGCTGGCGGACTGCTGGGCAGCGATGATGGGCCGCGCCCTGGAAGATTGCGCTGGCAGCCAACCGCCTTGGGGAGTAGTGCCCTACCGATGCAGTTGGCAGGTTCGCTACAAGAGAGCTTGGCGATTTGGCAGCGACTCCCCGATTTCGCCGCCCTCAGTCAAACGGAACGTACCAAAAGCGGGGCGCAAGTACTCAGTCAAGCCATGGATCGCCTCGGCGGTCAGGCGGCTCCACTACTGATTACGCAATTCGCGGGTGCGGGCCGAACCGCGCTTCAGGCGTCAGATGAAACCTATCGCTGGGCGAGTGTATTGGGGAACGATCTCTACTACCAACGCTATTGGGGGCAAATGTTGCGTTGGCTAAGTCGTGGCAAGCTGAACAACCAGGGAGAGGAATTGGAATTGGTCGTCGAGCCGAAACAAGCGAACGTGGGTCAACCGATACGCTTTCAAGTCACCCTCAATGGTGAAGCAGCTCAAGTTGTTGATACGGCAGACGTAGAACTGTCGATCGAGGCCCGCAGTGGTCAGGACAAGACAATCGGCCTGTCGCGCGTTAGCCAAGGAGCAAACGTATTCCAAACCACTGTTAGCAACATGGAGCCTGGGAGCTATCGAGCAGTGTTGTTGCGACCGCTTAGCCCAACGCCCCCCAGCGAAGATTTTGTGATCACAGCGCCCCCAGGCGAACAAGCTAGTTTGCGAGCCAATGTCCAAGGCCTGCGACAGTTGGCCGAACAATCGCGTGGCAGATTTTATGTGGAGGCCGACGCAGAGCAGATGTTCGACGAACTGCCCGCAGGTAAACCGACACGGCTTGGTCCACTCCCTTCGCAACCCATTTGGAATGCCTGGTGGGTAGCGTTGTTGTTCGTGGGATTGATCACCACCGAGTGGATTTTGCGGCGCAAGTTTCAAATGCTGTAATTTGCTAGTGCTGGAAAGTGAACCTCAAGCGCTAGCCATGGGCGTCGCCGTAGGTTACGGCTAACGATTGAAGTTCACAACAGACAATGCCTATAATAAAGTGGGAGAAAAAACATGGCCATTCACGATTGGACCCGCGTTCAAGCTGGAATTTTCCATGCGTTTCATCACGACTGGATAACCTACCTCGCCCGCTCATTGAACCGTAACTCACTGCCGCCGAATCACTACGCGTTGCCTGAGCAACTTGCCTTCGGATTGGGGCCGGATGTGTTGACGCTACGCGAGTCGAATCCTTCCCCCCCCACGACTGCGGCAACGCTGATCGGTGAGCCA
Source organism: Pirellulaceae bacterium (assembly GCA_041741715.1). GTDB lineage: Bacteria > Planctomycetota > Planctomycetia > Pirellulales > Pirellulaceae > Aureliella. Next base: position 20,698 of record JBGSJT010000213.1, read on the forward strand.
GGCGGGACTGCGTTGCTGGCTCCCCCGAAGTTGATACCGACCGCAGAAACCGATCTGGCCTTCTACCGCCGCAAGCAGAAAAGCGTCACCGTCAGGCATGTTAGTGGTGATGCAATCGTTGCAGTCATCGAAATCGTTTCCCCAGGAAACAAGTCGTCTAAGAGTTCGTTGCGATCTTTCGTTACGAAGGCAGTGGAATTGCTTGAGCACGAGATTCACATCTTAGTTGTCGACCTAGTCCCACATGGCCCGCGTGATCCACATGGAATTCATGCCGAAATCTGGAACGAAGTAGCGGGTGACGCTGTCAATGTTAGCGACAAGCCCCTCTCGCTCGTCGCCTACGAAGCCGGCCCGACAATTAAGGCTTACCATGTAGGAGTGGCGGTGGGCGACCCACTGTGCGAAATGCCCCTGTTTCTTGAGCCAGGGATGGCAATCAGCGTGGCACTCGAACAATCCTACTCGGAAGCTTTTGAGAGTCTGCCAGAACGCTGGCAGCGCGTACTCGCCGATTGATCAACTGCGATGCGTCGACCGAAAGATTATGCGACCTAAAAATTATTGAAATTGCTCAGTCGTGGAACGGATGCTTCAGTCGCAAGCGGGAGGGGGGCAAGTGTTCACGAAGCGCTGTAGCATCGCTCGGAAAATAAGTGTCCGATCTTAAACGTAGCTGCTGTCGCCAGACGGCAGGGAGTCGACGATCTGGCGAACGTAGCTACGACAGTTATTTCCCGAACGATGCTTAGTAGGTGAATTGGATTTGTGGTCTAACTCAGAATCCAAACAAGTCTAGCTCTTGATTTCAGGAGTCTCGGCGGCTGCGGGCTGGCTTTCAACTTGGACGGAAACAGGCGAGACGTAGCCGGTCGACTCAGGCTCCTCTTCAGATTGGTACTGGTCGTACTCGCGGATCAGCAGCGTTGACAACTGAAAAGCGTTTTGCAATTCAATGGGATTGAAGAAGCGAATATTGCCGGTGTACTTCGATTCCATCCGGTTCTTAACCATCAACTCTTCCCACGACAGACCGTTGGCCAAGTGCCAAGCGGAGGCTTGAGCCGTGTTCTGGGGAACCTTTCCAGATCCCAGCAAAGCACAGAGTTGTGTGACGCGTGGGTCATTGTTGACTTGCTCGATGGGGACGAGCTTGTATTTCATTCTGGGATTGGGATCAGTCTTGCCGTGCTCAAGGCAGACGCAAGGGACTTTCATTTTGTGAGTCTTGTCGGGTTCGACGCGGAACATACCGCCACCCCCCATGCCTCCCATGCCGCCGCCCATGCCTCCCATGCCGCCACCCATGCCACCCACGCCGCCGCCCATACCACCCATGCCGCCGCCCATACCACCCATGCCGCCACCCATGCCTTGCCCGCCGCCCATACCACCCATACCACCCCCCATGCCTCCCATGCCGCCGCCCATGCCTCCCATGCCGCCGCCACCGCCGCCATATCCACCACCACCCATGCCCATTTGACCAAGCACGTGCACGGCTCCGAAGGCGCGAGGCAGTTCAACATTCAGGGGTTTATCCCCTTTGTTCTTGATGATG
>JBGSJT010000214.1:0-79351 GCA_041741715.1 Pirellulaceae bacterium
TTCCTTGCTCGTTTTGGGGTTGTTCAACTAAACCCAATCTGTGGCAAGGAAGCCTTTCATGTAAATATCAGTTCGAAGAAACCAGGCAAAAACCAGGCTTAAGCCCTTAACCTTGCGACATTCGGGGCAAGCCCGACGGAAATCATTGTTCTAAAAATCGTTCTCAAAGGGCACAGCCAGCGTGACTGCCAAGCAATCGGAATTCCTTGGACGCCTGATCGGGAGCGTCGAAGCCAAACTAATTCTAGCTTGGCTGGTGGTCGTGTTCGCCACCATCGCCCTCGATCCAGGAAGGACCTACCTAAACTATCCAGGGAGTTCCGCCGAGCTGATCATTCGTAACACCGTCTTCCTCGGGTTCTTCGCGCTCGGGAGCGCGGTGATCATCATCACGGGTGGGATTGATCTATCGAGCGGTTCGGTGATTGCCTTGAGCGCGACTGTCTTTAGTAGTCTGTTGATGCTGCTCGATCCTGAGGGCTTTCGCGCTGGCGACATCCAAACTCGCGTCGTCTGTGTGGCGATGGCTGGCACGTTGATGACCGGTGTGATGGTGGGGACACTCAACGCTTGGTTGATCACGGCGGTGGGGCTCCCGCCATTTATTGCGACGCTGGCCACGATGGTGGGCCTGCGGAGCTTTGGACGCGGATTGGTGTTAGCGGTCACTGGAAATCGATCGCAAATCGACTTCACAGACCTCCATCTTCGCGATGCCCTAAAGGATGTGACGAGCGTCGCGATCGTCTTCTTGATCTTCGCGGGGCTGATGTGGTTCTTGATGAGTCGCACCGTGATCGGTCGTCACTTGCATGCGATGGGAGGGAACGAGGTGGCAGCCAAACTGAGTGGAATTCGCACCGACCGGCTCAAGTGGTTGGCCTATGTCATCGGAGCTGTCTCGGCATCGATGGTGGGGATCGTCTACTTCGCAGATCAAGGCTCTGCTAAACCGGACATCTTGGCTCGCGGCTACGAATTGAACGCTATTGCAGCGGCGGTGATTGGTGGCTGCGCTCTGACCGGAGGAGTTGGCACCATACCAGGTACAGTGCTGGGGTGTCTGTTTCTGCGCACCGTCATTGACGCGGTCAATAAGATCGTGGGGACCGGGGCAGACGTCTACGAAGGGATGATTGTCGGTATTGTCGTTGTCCTCGCCGTAACCTTCAGTCAACGTGGTGTAGCGACTCTGCGCCGACCTTTTTTTGGCAGCCTTATTGGTTGGGCGGCCGTCCCTGTGCTGAGTCTACTTGCCGGATTGTCGTTTGTGCTCTTCTTTCGAGAAAAACCTTGGTACGCCCCCGTCTATGCAGTGGGTGTGGGGCTGGCGGTCGCCGCCAGTCTGACCGCACGCGGGTGCATTGAAGTCAAACGAGCAAAGTGAGCCCGATGGAACCAATCATCTCGATTCGCAACATCGGTAAGCAATTCAACGCGGTTCGCGCCTTGGACAATGTCAGCTTCGATGTTCTTTCTGGCGAGTTGCACGCAGTCATGGGGGAGAACGGTGCGGGCAAGAGCACGTTGATGAAAATCCTCTCCGGAGTGCTCTGCGATTACGAAGGAGAGTTGTGGGTAGCTGGAAAACATCAAAACTTTTCCAGTACCCGCGATGCTGAGTCGATCGGTATTAGCATCATCCATCAAGAGTTGAACTTGGTCGAACAACTGTCGGTCTCCGCCAACATTTTTTTGGGTCGCGAGTCGACAAGCGGTTGGGGATTGCTCAATCAGCGCGCGATGGATCGACAGTCGGCGGAACTGCTACGGCAATTGGATTCGAACCTTTCTCCGACCTCGCTCGTCGGGTCGCTACGCGTCGGTGATCAACAGCTGATCGAGATCGCCAAAGCACTCGCTCTACAGTCATCCATACTGATCATGGATGAACCGACCAGCGCGCTGACAGAAACGGAGGTGGCGCGACTGTACAGCGTCATTGATAATTTGCGACAACGGGGCGTTACGATCCTATACATCTCGCACAAAATGGATGAAGTCTTTCGCTTGGCCGATCGCATCACCGTCTTGCGCGATGGCCAGTTCGTGCGGACGCTCGACAAGTCATCCACGACGCCGCGCGAGATTGCGCATCTTATGGTTGGTCGCGAATTGGATGATGCTCCGCGAAGCCGCGAAGTTCAATCACAACCGATCGTCTTGGAAGTGAGCCATCTTTCGTTGGCGTGGCCGGGACATTCCAAAGCCTGGCGGTTGAACAATGTCAGCTTTGAATTGAGACGCGGCGAGATTTTAGGGATTGCCGGATTGATGGGTGCTGGACGGACAGAGCTGCTCGAATGTCTGTTTGGTGCCAGCCCACTCATACCGCAAGGTGAAGTGCGAATCAACGGTCAAGTCGTGCGATTTCGACATCCAGCGGAGGCGATGCAGGCGGGGGTGGCCATGGTGACCGAAGATCGAAAACGATTGGGACTATTGGGACACATGGGGGTTCGCGAGAACATAAGCCTCTGCGGACTCGATTCGTTTTCTAAGCTGGGCGTGATCCTCGGTCGCCGCGAACGACAAGCGGCACAGGAACAAGTAAAGCAACTTTCGATCAAAACCGCTGGGCTCGACGCTTCAATCCACAGCCTCAGCGGTGGCAATCAACAGAAGTGCATCATCGCTCGCTGTCTGTTGATCGCCCCTAGCATCTTGTTGCTGGATGATCCCACGCGCGGCGTCGACGTGGGGGCCAAGGCCGAACTCTATCGCTTGATGGAGCAGTTGGCCGACGATGGCATGGCGATTATTGTGACGTCATCCGAGTTGCCCGAGCTGTTGACCGTCAGCGATCGCATTCTGGTCCTGAGCGAAGGCGTGTTGACGGGGGAGTTTACTCGGGGTGACGCGACTGAACAAAAAATCATGGAAGCCGCTACTGGCCAGGCACCTCGACAAACCGCCTAAGGTTCACACAATACTTTCTTGAGCCCTCGTTCCCAGGCTCTGCCTGGGAACCAGATAACCAGCAAAAGAACGACACAAACATTTTTTTAAATAGAGACATTCCATGGCCAAGAAAACAATTGCCGACGTCGATCCTCAAGGAAAAACAGTCTTGATGCGGGTCGACTTCAACGTCCCTCAGGATGATGCGGGAAAGATCACCGACGATCGCCGTATTCGGATGGCGCTCCCTTCGATCGAGTCGGTGGTGAAACGGGGTGGCAAGCTCGTTTTGATGAGTCACCTGGGGCGTCCCAAAGGGAATGGCCCCGAACCGAAATACTCACTACAGGTCGCCGCTGAGCGTCTATCGGAGTTACTGGGGCAGCCGGTTGCGTTCGCCAGCGACACTGTTGGGAGCGATGCCCAGGCGAAAGTTACGGCTCTGAAAGCAGGCCAAGTGTTAGTGCTTGAGAATCTGCGGTTCAACGCGGGTGAACAATCGGGCGACAGCGGCTTTGCGGAGAAGCTCGCCAGCTGGGCGGACATCTACTGCAATGATGCCTTCGGAACTTGCCATCGCACCGACGCTTCGATGGTGGCCGTTCCCAAAGCCATGGGAAATAAACCCAAGGTCTCGGGCTTTTTGGTCGCCAAGGAGATTCAGTATCTGAGCGATACGATCTCCAATCCACAGCGCCCGTTCGTGGCGATTTTGGGTGGCGCTAAGGTGAGCGACAAGATCAACGTGATCAGCAATTTGCTAGGCATATGTGACTATGTGTTGATCGGCGGTGCCATGGCCTATACGTTTTCACTGGCCAGCGGTGGACAGATTGGCAAGAGCTTGGTGGAGAAAGACAAGGTCGATCTAGCCAAGGAATTGATCGCTAAGGGGGGCAAGAAACTGGTGCTTCCCGTAGACACTCATTGCGGCGACGATTTTTCCGCCAGTTGCAATAAACAAGTGGTTAAAGCTGGAGAGATTCCCGATGGCTGGGAGGGACTCGATATCGGTCCAGCCACTGCACAGCAATACGCAGACTTGTTGAAGAATGCCAAAACAGTTGTGTGGAATGGTCCGATGGGCGTGTTTGAAATGCCCCCCTTTGACGAAGGGACCAAGCGCGTCGCCAAAGCCATTGCCGATAGCGAAGCGACCAGCATCATTGGTGGCGGCGATTCCGCCGCCGCCGTCGAGCAACTTGGGTTTGCCGACCAAGTAACGCACGTTAGCACCGGTGGCGGAGCCAGTCTGTCGATGTTGGAAGGTGATAAGTTCGAAGCGGTGGAGATTCTGGATAACAAGTAAGTGCGCAAGGTCGCACTCAGACAAGGCGCTGCGGCCTCGAAGGACGTTATGCAGTCTATCGCTTATTAATGTCAATTCGCTTGATTGCGTCGGGTGATATTGGTTAGATTTTAGGAATACACACCCGAAATGATTCGGGGACTACTGGGTATCACCTGAGTGAATCCATGCCTAAATTTGATTTCCATGGCGAGCTTTTCACGATTCGATCGGACGTGATTGATCGCAGTATTACGTTTGGTAGCCGAAAATCTGACGGAAACGGTTCACTCGCTGATCCCTTTGATACTCAACAGGTTCCGATTATTCGTCGGCAGAAATGTTACCAGTTCCACCAGCGTGATGTTAGTCACAACTTCCCACGGACGAAGACCTTGTTCGTCCGCCAACTGTTCGCGCCACTGTGACAATCGTTGGTTAAGTGCGGGATGCGGCACATCCTTCGGGACGCGATTTTCTCGATTGGTTCGTTCGTTGCCCGCCGCATGTGTGAAGTCCAGTTCTGCTTTGACTTTTGCGAGAGTGTATGTTCGCGTCGAGAAGCCTGCAGCGCAAGCCGCGAAGCAAGCTTGCAGTTGTCCACTGGCGACTATCATGACGAGTCTCGTCGATAGGAACGAGCACGCAATCGTGCTGTGCTTGTCCTGTTCGCAGTTCATACAAAGGCTTGGCGGAAAGTTGGATTTACGGCGATCCCAATGATTTGGCGATCGATCGACCTATTCTAATCTGACAGTGTCCCGAGTTTTCCCCTTCAAACGAAAAGAGGCGCAACGGGGACGCATCACTTGAACTGCAACTCTGGGGGAAGCAGCCTGCTAATATTGGCATGATTGAGCCACGCCAGCCCGCGTTCGATTTCAGCAGCGTGTTTCCGCTCCGCTTCTCGAAGTAGTCTGTTCCTAAACGCGGTATCGTAGCCCACTTCTGGCTTTTTTGCATAACGGAGCATGATGGGTCCTGAAAGAAGTAGTTCAACGTCAGTCGTAACCCCGAAATGCAAAAAGACTTCGTGCAGATGGGAGTGGGGTTGGCCAAGAAAGGAGTCGAAGTCAAGCCAAAAAGTGCGTTCTGGAAAATGCGCTTTGGCGTCGGACAGGGACAACATTTCTGCTAGCCAACTCATGGCCACGGACTCCCCGGGGGAGAGGTCGCGGGGGGTTAAATTGCAAAACAAATCTCGGCATTGAAGTCGTTTCAAGCGCAGTTCGACCTGGCCGGAAATATCGCTCATTGCTCCATCGAGTAGCGCTCGAAGAAAAGTGGGCAATGGCACATACATGAACATCGCGCGCGAAGTAGGCACTAGCTCCATCAGTTCCAAGGCAATTTCACTTACAAAGCTCGTGGCTTTGATGAGTGCACGTTGCTGGGAATGGAAAGTCCGAGACCAGAGCCCGAGGAAAGCCCGCAGATGTTCTGGAGAACTCCCCAGTGCCAACTGTCGCAGAATAGCCGGCTCGCGGAGACAGAAAAACGCGGGATGGCAACCGAGCAAACGGGAAAGGAGTGTCGATCCTGCATGCGAGATATGAAAGATAAAATCACACTTTGGTGTAAGCCCCGCCGTGGCGGGCTGCAATTCGAGCCACGGTATCACCGCGTGCGGGAAGTCGGGTCGCAACATGCGGCTATCCAAAAAACTTGCATTCGCATAGTCGTTGGCGGAGAGCCTGACGAATTGCACCGCGTTTCCAGCAGGATCCATATTCAGCGGGAACAATTCAGGTGAGGCTGCGAGCGCATCGCGAAGTTGCATTGGAGGCCCCTGTCAGTCTGGACGCCAAGCAGCATTGAAGGCGATGGAGACTCGTTCCTTATCCGTACTGCAAGGATGCACGAAGTGGTAAAGCCAACTTGGGAATAACACCATCAAACCAGGAATCGGCCGAATGTGAATTCGCTGACCATAGGGTGAGCCCGGCACATCGACCATTTCGGTGAACGGTCGCGGATCGTAAAATTCGAGTACGCCACCCATGGAATCGCTCGAACTTACGCCTGTCACATAATACACTCCAGACCAAGCGCTACTTGGATGATTGTGCATGCGGTGATAATTCCCACGACGACTAACATTACCCCAGGCGGATAGTTGAAACCCACCCCGCGGCGGCGCGGCGCGGCCCTGTACCTCCGGTAATTGACCGGTGGCTTGCACCATTTGAGTCAGCGCCCCACTGATCCAGGAGCGCAACGTGGCAATCTCGGGTCCTGGCCAGTCGAGCAAATCGCCGTTCGAATGCCAGCCGCCGACGTTGGCATAATTGTTCGTAGGAATCGCAGACTCACGATCGAGCAAGAGCCGCAGCAGCGACGCATTAACGTTTTCGGTTTCAGGGAATTGAAAGCGTCCAACCAAGGTGGCAAAGGCCAATGCAATGTGCTGGTTGGGTACCTGCTGAGTAGTCTCGGTCATCGTTGTTCTAGTTTCAGGTCTACTAAATTTAAATGAGTGAGTTTATAACCCGTTGGACAACATGGGCTTCGCACCGTCGAGCATCATTCAAAGCCCAGGTTCAACAATTCAGACTGAAGGTTATAGCAAGATGTCGAATGAGAAACAGTATGGTTTGAACGGCACTCAAGTGTGGCCTACCATGTTCTTCACGCGTTTGTGGGAGTCGCATGCATTGGAGGCTCCAGGCATTCTCAAGCAGTTGACCCACATGCAGCACAAGCAGACGGAACTGATTGAGAGTGGCATCGCCGTTGGTGCTAAATCCGAGCAGGGGCTTTACGAGAGCACGTTTGATCTCTTTTCCGATCCTGATGCTGGGCTGCAGAAGCTAGTCCATTTCATTGAGTCCTCGTTAGCGCTCGCCGTTAGCGTCGCCAATAACCAGGAAGTACCACCGCAAGATTTGCAAATTGAATTCGCCGACAGCTGGTATCACGTTACCAATGATGGCGGTTTTCATGACGCGCACTTCCACAATGGCTGCTCTTGGTGCGGCATTTATTATCTTCAAGTGGGCGATAGCGGTCAGCGTCGCGGGAAATCCGCACCCAATGGTGGTAGCCGCTTTTATTGCCCCTTCAACGCTGGGGGAGGATATCGCGATTACGGGAACAAGTATCTGAGCGCGACTATCGATCCACCGCTTGCAGACGGCCTACTTTTAATATTCCCTTCGTACTTGCTACATAGCGGCTTGCCCTACCGTGGCACAAACAATCGAGTGGTGATCGCGTTCAATGCAATGGCATTCTTAAAGCCAGGATCTGTGACGCAAAGGCTCACGCCCCGAGCGAAAACCAAAAATTGACTGAATCTTAACGCCGCAGGAACTTAACGCAATCTTCTCCAAGCCAGCCTACTTGCTGGTCTTGATTCTCGTCACAATCCTCCTTCAAGTGCGATGCACGGGCGTTGACGAAATGTGAAACACTCACACTTCGACATGCCTTGATCGCTCAACCCTTGATTGCTCATTCATCTGGAGAATTTCAATGACTCTCAGTAGGCTCCATGCACGAACGCTAGCGTTTGCAAGTTCATATTCACTGGTAATGTCCATCGGTCGGCTTGCCGCCAACAGAATTAGGCCGCGTGGCCGACGCAAGGGAATTTCGCGGCAGCGATACATGGAGCAACTTGAAGCGCGGAATTTATTGGCGCTGAGTATCTTGAGTGTGGGACCTGTCGACGGTGCAACCAACGTGTTGGTCGGTTCCAATTTGACTATCAACTTCAATGAAAACGTAATTAAGGGCCAAGGCAATATTCACGTGGTCCGCGATAACACCGGTACGCTGGGCCAAGCGGTCGATGTGCAATCGTCGGCGGTGACGGTCTCAGGGAGTACAGTCACTGTCGATCTACCCAACAATCTCGCGTATGAAACAGCCTTTAGTGTTTACATCGATAGCGGAGCGTTCATCGATACTTCCGGCACTCCCACACCGGGCTCGACACTGCTTACTCAGAATTTTGACTTCCTACCGCTCGGCCCGGCTGTGTTTGAGAGAGGCGGAGATGGGACCGACTTTACTCTCGTGCCACCGCTTGGATTCTCAATCGACAATTCGAACATGCCGACCGGGGGCGTTCCCGAATGGTCAGGTTGGAGTTTCGCCAACAAGGACTTTTGGGCTCAGGTCGACAATCAGCGTCGTACCGATTTCACGCTTGCCAAAAACACCATCGCGATCGCCGATTCCGATGAGTGGGCAGACACGACGCCGCGCGGTGCTGGGAATTTCAATAGTGTAATGCAGTCTAAGCCCATCCAGTTAGCCGGTGTCACGGCCAACACGGCGGTCCTGGAGTTCGATTCGAGCTTCCGTCCGGAAGATAGTCAGATCGGAACTCTCGATGTTCGGTTTGATGGCGGTGCCTGGACGAACCTGTTGACACTCGATCCCACGACGACCACCAACTTAGGCAATGTGAACGAACACCGCACCGTCCCGGTTTCGAATCCGGCTACCGGGACGATGGAATTTCGCTGGGGGTTAATCGGCGGGAACGACTGGTGGTGGGGACTGGATAGTATCGAGGTTAAGGCACAGGTGGCTGGTGTTCCCTACACGGGCCAATCCGACGCTGCGTTTTGGAATTTCAAGACGGAAGTGGAGCCGATCCTCACGATGAGCATCGACAGAGCATCGATGAGTGAGAATGGTGGGACCGCTGTGGGGACGGTAACTCGCAACCTTTCCACAGCCAATGCCTTAGTCGTCAATCTGACTAGCAGCGATACGACCGAAGCCACCGTACCAGCCACGGTCACGATCTTGAGCGGGCAGACATCCGCAACGTTTCCCATCACAGCCGTCGACGATATCTTACCCGATCGCACGCAGAAGGTGACTATCACCGCCAGCAATGCGACGTTCACTTCGGGGTCGAACACAATCGATGTTACCGACGACGATGGACTGAATATCATAGCGCTTAGTCCTGCCGATAACGCTCTGGTCGCCGACTACCAAGGCAACTTGTCGATGACCTTTGACCGCAATGTCCGCGCAGGAAGCGGATTCATTCATGTCGTCAAAGCCAGCGATAACAAACTGGGTGTTAGCGTCCGGTCAGACTCTACTGCCGTTACCATTTCAGGAGCAACTGTAACCATCAATCCGGCCAGCGATCTGGTGGCCGGCACGCAGTACTATGTCTTGATCGACGATGGTGCTTTGGTAGACGTTTCTGCTACGGTCTCGCCAAATACAACGCTGCTGCAACAAAACTTCGAACTCCTTCCGTTGGGCCCGTTCATTGGTGAAACCGGGGGTGATGGAACGGACTTTACTAAAACTCCTCCACTTGATTACACGGTTGTCGGCTCGGCACCTACGCCCGGAAATCCTGAGTGGAATAGCTGGAGTTTTGCTGACAAGGGTGCGTGGAGTGCCGCGAGCGCCAATGGTGGTCGCGCAGATTTTACTTTGGGGGCAGGGACCGTGGCTGTAGCCGATCCCGACGCGTGGCTCGACACGACTCCAGTCGGCAACTACAACACGTTTTTGACGACGGCACCGATCAATCTTACGAATGTCGCGGCAGGTACCGCAGTGCTCGAATTCGATGCGAGCTTTCAAAACGCAGACCTGGGGCTGGCTAATGTCGATGTGAGTTATAACGATGGGCCTTGGAACAATTTGACGTTCTTTGGCGGAACGTCTGCCCGTAATACGCATATCGTGATCAACAGCGCGGGTGTCACTGGTGCCGGTGCCTTTCCTGGTCTGGGCACAGCGCTGTCAAATCCTGCCAGCGGTCAAATGCGATTCCGCTTCAGCGTCGAAAATGCCGGCCAAACTGGTTGGTTTGCCATAGACAATCTGAGAGTCGCCGGGACGGTCACAGGCATCTCGTTCGAAGGCATTACCGATCCCGCGATTTGGAATTTCACTGCCGCCCTGCCTGCTCTCTCGTTGGCGACGACTAAGACTTCCATTCAAGAGGTGGGTGGTACGGCTACCGGAACGGTAACTCGCAATATGCGAACCGATGTCGACTTGGTGGTCAACCTTTCCAGCAGTGATACCACGGAATTGACGGTGCCCGCTACGGTGACGATTCTGGCCGGTCAATCCTCAGCAACCTTCCAGATTACTGCCGTTAACGATGGAATTTCAGATGGTGATCAAGTCGCGATTATCACCGCGTCGGCTAGTCCGTTTCTATCAGCCACACAGGCGATCAACGTGCTGAGCGTCGGTTTGAGCCCCGCCGATGACTCGACAGCGGTTCCCGTTGGTTCCAATTTGGTCATTACGTTTGATCGACCAGTAGAAAAAGGAAATGGGTTCGTACACATCGTCCGTGCCAGCGACGGAAAGCTGGGAACTAGCATCGATATCCGCTCTTCGGACGTTACCATCGCTGGTGCAGTGGTCACGATTAATCCACCTGCTGACTTAGTAGGGTTGACTGATTACTACGTTACTCTCGATGCTGGTGCGATTGTATACACCGAAGCGACGGTTACTGCAGGGACGACATTGCTGAGTGAAAATTTCGAGCTGTTGCCGTTGGGTCCAGCCGTCACGGAAACCGTAGTCGGAGCGACTGGTCAGGACTGGACCGCGACCGCGCCTGCCGGATTCGCCGTGGACAACTCGCAGATGCCCCCCGGTGGCGTGCCGGAGTGGAAGGGTTGGACGTTTGCCAACAAGAGCTTCTGGGCCAACGCGGGTGGGCAAGGCCGCACTAGCTTTACCAAAGGTTTAGGCACGGTTGCCATCGGTGATACCGATGAGTGGGATGATTTGCCCCGCCCATCCAATGCCTTCAACAGCATTTTTTCAACCAGCGCCATCGATCTCACTAAGGTCCAACCCAACACCGTTCAATTGGAGTTTGATTCGAGCTTTCGACCAGAGAACAATACAACCATAGCTGGAAATCAAGTGGGAATGGTGGACGTTAGCTACGATGGTGGCACTAACTGGTCCAATTTGCTGACGCTAGATCCTACCAACACTTCAGCAGACCTTACCGCCGCCAATATCGACGAACACCGCACGTTGATTGTGTCCAACCCAGGCGGTACGGGACAAATGAAATTCCGCTTTGGCCTGACCGGCACCAACGATTACTGGTGGGCCATCGACAATCTCAAGGTGACCGGAGCGATCACTGGCTTGGCTTACGCGGGCATCGCGGATACGACCGCTTGGAATTTCACTACGGCAGAGGCCCAAGCCCTAACGGTCAGTTTTGCAGCCGGTCCGATCTTGGAAAACGGCGGTACGACGACGGCTACCGTCGCGCGGAACCTGGGGACCACTGGTGATTTGGTGGTGACGCTGAGCAGCAGCGATAATTCGGTAGCTACGGTCCCCGCGACAGTTACGATTCCCAGTGGACAAGCTTCGGCGACGTTTCCCATCACCCTGGTGGACGATAACGTAGCTGACGGCCTCAAGAACGTTCACATTCTAGCGTCGACCACGGGGTTCGTCACGGGAGATGGATTGCTGGCCGTAACCGATAACGAAGTCGTTAACGTGGTCGTGAGCGAGATCATGTTTAACCCCACGAACCCCACCGGTTCAACGAACACTCAAACATATACTGAATGGGTTGAGTTGGTAAACCGCGGATCGGTTCCAGCAGACCTAAGTGGCTGGAGCTTCAATGACGAAGACCTCACCGATTGGAGTGCAATACCAGCAGGAACCTTGCTGCCAGCAGGTGGAGTGGCTGTGATTTTCAATGGCCTTTTTGGCACAATCACTGAATCGCAGTTCCGGACACAATGGAACGTACCCGCCGGAGCGTTGGTAGTCGGGCTACCACTGTGGGGCAATTTGGACAATAGCCCGTCGCCAACCAATGAGGACTTCTTCTTCAACGACTCCGGTAAACAAGTCGTTGATCACGTCGACTTCGACGATGATGGGACTATCTGGCCAACAGGTACCGTTGGAGCCAGCATTGCTTTGGCCAACGTGGCTCTTGATAACAATAACGGACTGAATTGGCGACTCTCAGTGCTCGGAACAGGGTCGGCGCGCAATCCCATCGCACTTCCCGACCCGCAACCACCGGTACTTTACCAATTGGCCGATATTGGGTCACCGGGACAAGTTCCGGCGATCACGAGCATCGGCAATACGAAGGTCTACTATAAGGGTTCATCGTTCTCGGCCGGTGGAACCAACGTGGCTGCGGCACTCGACCCCAACAAGGTCGTTGCGCAGTCCAACGCCAATCCGCAGGTTCTTACTTATGCCAACTTGATCAATACCACGCGCGGCATCAATGGACTGGTGTTGGATGTAGCCGGTCTTTCCGCTACCAGCCTCACGGCAGCCGACTTCGTGTTCCGCGTGAGTCCCACCGGAGTCTTCGATGAGGCTGCGAATCCGCCTAGCAGTTGGGCGACCGCACCGAACAACGCTCCGGCTCCGAGTGCGATTACCGTAATACCGGGATCTCCGGCGCGCGTCCTACTAGAATGGCCCGACAATGCAATTGCCAATCGCTGGTTGCAAGTTCAGGTCCTTCCCACGGTGAATACAGGTTTATCCAGCACACAAGTATTCTACTTGGGACATTTGCAAGGCGAGCTGGATGGTAGCGTAGTAGCTGGCGCTTATCGTGTATTGAATAGCGACTTGGTTTTGGTGCTTCCGATCGGTGTGGCCACCGTGGATAGCATTCGCGATGTGGACAAGAGCGGTTTTGTTTTGAACGCCGACGGCGTGGCAATACGAAATAGCCTTGGAGGCGCGCTGCGTAACATCACCATTCCTGTCGCTGGTTCAGCCGCCGAGGGTGCCGTAGCGCCTGCCCCACCCATACTCGCTCCGATTTCGGTCGGAGGTGCGGAGGATGCATTACGAGGTGCGAGCCTGATGAGCACGAGTACTGTGCCCGACAGTATCTCTGACAAATCTGATCGCCTGAAAGCAACCCCCTTCACCGGGAACGCGATTGCATCCTCGTTGTTTCCTAGCGCAACAAACGATGCCAATATGCTAGTGTGTCTGCCGCACACGGTCGCTGTTGCTTCGCAAAGTCCACGCCGTGCGGATGCGTCAGTTGGTCCGCAATCAGTTGGTCCGCGAATTGACTCAGCTCGTTTTGCCGCCCCTTCCCCGTCACCCACACGAAGCGATTTGCTTGACGTCGCTGATGACTTTTTTGCTGAACTGGAATCCAGCGCACTGAAAGGCAACCTACTGTTTTAGCCCGCCGTCCAGAATCAAATCTGTTTCAAGAATTGCCACTATTACTGCTTACTCCAGCGTATGACCTCCATGAAAGGTAATGAAATGATTCGCATTTTCGCTTTAGCTCTCCTAACTAGTGTGAGCTTGTATCAGTCCTCCCAGGCGGCAGTAGTTTTTACTGCCCGAATAAATACCACGAACCCAATCACCCTCGGTTCGTCCGCCACTGTAGACGTGTTTGTGCGTTCCGACGCCGGAACGGTGACAAATTTGCGCGGTATCGATTTTTTCCTCAACGCGGCAGATCCGGGTAAAACGGGGTCAGCTCAAGTAGGCGGCCAGTTTACCCAGGGAACAAATAACTTGTTTTCAGGTTCCTCCCCGTATCAACTTCCGTTTCCAACTTCGCTGGCACTGTTCAGCGCCAATAGTCCGACCGACCTAACCGTGGGCACGACCGACCAGTTGTTGGCCAGCCTAACACTTGGAACCGCCGGGCCTGGTGCGGCTTTAGGGACCTACAGTCTTCAACTGACCGACGTTGTCGCTGTGGACTCGGGTTTTGCATCATTCGCAATCGTGAATAGTACGCCCTCGCAGCAATACCAGATCGCTGCTGTACCTGAGCCGAACAGTTTAGCGCTGATCAGCCTGACGCTGGCTGGATTGGCGACTTTCCGGCGCGGCAGACAGCCACGTCCGAGGGTGTAGTACGAACGGAAATGTTGTATTTATTTGGAGACGTGCATGCTCATCACCTGTCGATACGTTTTGAGGTTGCGGGCTACTTGGTTCGCACCAGCGATGCTGTTCTGGTTGGCAATGGTCACGGTGTGTCCAGGACATGATGGGCCAGACGCCATCGTGAGTTGGGTGTTCGCTGAGAGCTTCGTTGACAATCATACGATCAGAGCCCAGCAGGGTCCCGATCTAGCCATGCACGGCTCGCCTAAGTTGGAACTGGTTGGTGAGTCCAGTATCCTTCGGTTGGATGGGCGCGATGACTTTCTGCAGTCCAATGTATCTTGGAAGGAGACGATGGTGTCACTCCCCAAGCAGTCTCTGACGATTGCATGTTGGGTATCTGTCGATCAAACACAACCCAACGGTGGCATCGTTTCGGCATTGCAGGATAACGGAGGAGAAGAGACGGGTTGGGTACTGGGATACAACGAGTCGACGTTTACGTTTGGTCTCTCATCCCAGGGTGCCAACGACGGCGATGGCGTCATGACGTATTTGGGCGGCTCAACGCCGATCGAAGCTGGCAAATGGTACCATCTGGTTGCGACCTATGACGGCGAAGGGATGCAATTGTGGGTGGACGGAAAATTGGACGGAGAATCGAAAGTGCAGCGCGGGGCTGTGTTGTATCCCGCCGAGGCCCGCTTAGCTTTAGGAGCCTATCTCGACGACAACGAGCAGTTTTTACACCACGGACGGATTGGTTCGGTCACGATCTACGATGTGGCAGCCAAGCAGAAATGGATTGAGCACGATTTCGAACATCAGGCCGCATGGGCGGCTATGGCGCCGAAAAAAGACGCTTCGCTCGACTTTAAATTCTTGGTCAAGCCCTATCTTCAATTCGGCACACACGACAGCATGCGCGTGCTTTGCGAATTAAGCAAAGCTGGCCAGGTGACCGTTGAATTTGGCGAGACCAGCGGCTTTGGTCAATCGCGACAAGCAGCTACTGAGGACGGCCATTTGCATGCAGCACTGCTCGATGGATTGACTGCGGAAACAGGCTATTACTATCAAGTCGTAATCAAGGAGCTTGATTCGATTCAAGAATTTCGAAGTGAACTACTTTCGTTTCAAACCGCATCTCCCCCTAATCGGCCGTTTTCTTTCACCGTGATTGCGGACACACAGGGCAATCCGGAAGTCAATGGCAAGCTAGCCACCATGGCCTGGGCGCTGCGTCCGAACTTTCTCGTACTTCCCGGCGACTTGGTCGACGACGGCACGCAAAAGAATCAGTGGATTCATGAATTCTTCGACAGCATGAACCCACTGATCTCACGCGTTCCTTTGTTTCCTGTACTGGGGAATCATGAACGAAATGCGGATCACTACTATCGTTACATGGATCTGCCACCGCCTGAGTATTACTACTCGTTTCGCTACGGCAACGCGGTGTTCTTCATGCTCGATTCGAATAAGAAGCTGGGGCCTGACAGCGAACAATACATTTGGCTAGAAGCGCAATTGGAAGCGATCCGTGCAGAAGAGTCCTCAGGCAAATCGGACATTGTCTGGAAATTTGCCTGCTTCCATCATCCGATTTATTCGTCGGACGAGAACGATTACGGCGATTTATGGAAAGGCAAGAGCAGCTGGGGCGACCTTAGGCTCCGGCCCCTGACAGCATTGTTCGATCGGTACGGAGTCGACGTCGTCTGGAACGGGCACATTCATTCGTATGAAAGAACTTGGCCGTTGCGCGACGGAGAGGCATCAAGCCCGGCGGGCACTACTTACATGGTCACAGGAGGCGGAGGTGGCGGTTTAGAGCAGGCAGGACCCATTCGCCCATGGTTTCAAAACAATGTTCGCCGAGGTCATCATTTCGTTTTTGTGGCCATCAACGGGCGTGTTTTAGAGCTTAAATCGTTCGACCTGGAGGGGCGTCTGTTCGACACAACGACGATCCAAAAGCAGTAACTTACCCGTAGCTGCGGTCGCCAGACCGCAGGGAGTCCACTAATTCATTTTTCCTTTTGTTGGTTGGAGACGCTACCGCATGCAGGCTGGTAATAAAAAAAGTTGGCTTAGCAAAACCGCTTTCGCGAAAAGTGACTTTGGCAGACAGCTCTTGGCAAATCAGAGAGTTGTGGTGGCGAGTGGCCTGGGTGTACTGGCACTTTGCATTGCCACGGGGCTGCTCTTTCTCCGGGGTTGCACACCTACGATGCAATCCGTTTCGGGCAATGTCATGTTGGATGGCAAGCCAGTGGGTAATTGCAAAATTGGCTTTTTCCCCGACGTGGAACTGTTCGACTCCAATCGACATGGATTTGGCTTTGGTGTCTCCGACGCAGATGGAAATTTTACGATCCAACATCCGCAGGGAGAAAAGGGAATATGGGCTGGTAAATACAAAGTTACATTCGTGGCCTGGATCGACAAATCTGGCCGATCATTGGGAATTGAAACCAAACCTAGCGAAGTCCCAGGTGGAGTTCACAATCGCTTTCCAGAAATCTACGAAGCACCCAGCACTACGACGGAGAAAGCAGTCGTCAAATCGGGCGAGAACGTTTTCAAGTTCGATATTAAATCCAAATAGTTTTTTTACTCGGAGAATGTTCATGGTCAATTCAGCGACGCGTAAAGGTTTCACATTGGTGGAATTGTTGGTGGTGATTGCCATTATCGGAATATTAGTTGGTTTGCTGCTACCCGCTGTGCAAGCCGCCCGCGAGGCGGCGCGGAGGATGCAGTGTCAGAACAACGTCAAACAAATCTCCCTGTCGTTGCATAACTTCCATGATGTATACAAGGGATTTCCTATGGGCGCCGAGTTTGGAGTGGGGACCGCGTGGTCCGCACTCATCTTGCCGTACATCGAACAGGGGAACGCTTACAACATTTTGACGTTTCAAGAGGACAGCGCAGGAAACTATCAGTGGGCAGCCGGTGTTCCCGGAATACCTGGTGATGTCGCGTTAAGTCATCCAGCGTATAAAACGTTTCGGAATATCTACGTGTGTGAACAAAAGATGGCTACCTTTCGTTGCCCTTCCTCGTCGCTTCCAGAGTCGATTGCTGATATTTCCGGGGATAACTGGATTGTGCAACGCCGCGCGCCCGCCAATTACCTAGGTTGCGTCTCCGGTAAGCTGCTGGACGATCGACGACCTAAAGGAGGCGTCGAATCTATATCCGACCTCGATGGTGTTTTCATCCAAAAAAAGGATAACCAACGTATCAAGAGGAACGGTGCTAGCGACGGCCTAACAGGTACCAATTTCGGTGGCATGAGCGACGGGTCGTCCAATACGATTGCCATCGGCGAAGCCCATTCGGACACACAATCGGTTGCCGATATGGGTTTGATTCGCGAGAACAACGCGTCGATGATGGGACGAAAAGACCACTGGGCCATTGGCAGCGACGATATCGATACATCTGGCCAAGGCGACATGTCGGAAGTCTTGGGATCGACGGGCGTACGTATGAATCAACCGAAGGTTCCCACTGGCACAGCTCAGTTCGCTGCCTACGAATTAAGTTTCGGCAGTAAACATACGGGCGGTGCCAACTTTGGTTTGGGCGATGGCTCGGTAAAATTCTTGTCCGACAGTATCGACTTGGCGACCTACAGCAGCTTGGGAACCAGGAACGGCGGCGAAGTCGTATCGGTCGAACAGTAGTAGCCAAGCTTTGATGAAAAGCGGCAAACCGTTCGACGCATCGACACTGAGTCTCGCGCGGTAACATGATCTTAACGTACTCTTCATCAAATCTTAGCCATTTCTAGGTAGCTAGGCAGTACAGATTGCCTATCCTTTTCAGATTGGTCGTTGCGCTGGGTCTCCGATGGGAACTAATCAACGAATGTATCTAATTTCCAATAAGTGCGAGATTGAGAATGATTAGCAAGAACCTAGCCGCATGTTTAGCACTAACCCTGGCTTGTCCCCAGGTCTGTAGTGCGGCCATTGTAATCACGGAAGTTAACCCCACGGGGAGCAGTAATTCTACCTACGTAGCTGATTGGTTCGAGCTAACCAATGACGGATCAGCGGCAGTAGATATCACTGGGTGGACATTCGACGATAGCTCCAACGCTTTTGCTTCCTCCGTGGCATTGACGGGCTTGACACAGATCGCGGCGGGGCAATCGGTGGTGTTTGTCGAAGGGGATGCAACAACAACGACCAATTTCATTACCGCTTGGTTTGGAAACAATGTGCCATCTGATTTTGCGATTGGTTCCTACAGCGGATCGGGGATTGGCCTAAGCTCAGGTGGCGACGCGGTAAACATCTTTAATAGCGCCGGTACCGTGATCGCCAATGTCAGTTTCAATGCGGCGACACTGGGTGTGACGTTTGACAACCGAGCCAAGATCAACAATGGGCTTGTTAATGCGTTGAGCGTATTGAACGTCGGCGGTGCGTTTAATTCGCTCTCCGGCGGTGAACTTGGATCTCCCGGACGCATTGCTGCGGTGCCGGAACCATCTGGTCTGATAGTATGCTTAGGTTGCCTGCCACTGCTGGTTCGCCGCAGGCGAGTCCCACTGGGCAATTGTGCGCAGAGGGGATAATGGGATCCCTTAGGCCAAATCTACATGCAGCAAGCAATTGAATTCGCGGGAAAAATCTATCGAGACGCGAGCATGCACACGGCCTTGACGATCAAAGAATCGCTGCGTGCCACGTAAAGAAAAAGCGCCGTCATGCCAAATATTGGGATGGATGCAGCATCCCATTTCACCTGGGAAACGAAAGCAAACGTAGTCGCTGGGTGTAATATCGTCGCCCGGTGAATTACTGGTGTGAGTTAGCTGCTGCACTGAGTTAGCTGCTGCACACTGTGCGGGAGCGATCTATCTACGCTTGCGCGACATCGCCAGGAGCCCGTTCCATGTATTCTGGGCCATGAGATTCTAGGCATCGTTGAGGCAGTCGGCCCAGATATGATCCGCGATCTTCGCCAAAGAGTTGTTGAGGTTGGAGATCGCGTGGCGTGGTCGGTAGCTGCGTCCTGTGATGTTTGCCGTAACTGTAAACGTGGCGTGCCACAGAAGTGCGTCGAGCTAAGGAAGTACGGGCAGCAGCGAGATTTCCAAGCTTTGCTGCCAGCAGCTTTTTCCGATGCGGGGTTGCGAATCTGCAAGCTACCAATGCAGCTCTGATGAACGCGCGGTGCGAAAGTTGACCTGATTCAAACTCGATACAACCCCCGTGCATTCCGCTGTGCAGCGACCGCCGTGCCAGAACTCGGAGCTTGCAATTGATAAAATCGCCACGAAATTGGGGGAATTGGCTTACCCAAAGTGAAAGTCATTTGTAAAATTGAATCATCCCACCTTGGCTGAAAATTCGATACAAACCATGCAATCGGTATGGACGCTGGTTTTCTCCATAGGGTAAATCCCCCCTCTCACCCATTTCCTGACATAAAAACAGGCACTCTTTGAATGTCGACTGACACTCCGCGGGCGCTCGCCGCCAAGCAGGTCCAGGTAGTTAGCGGAATCACTGTAAGACTAGCTGGCGACTCCGGCGACGGTATGCAATTGCTCGGCACGCAGTTGACGAATACCTCGGCATTGGCCGGTAACGACGTCGCCACCTTCCCCGACTTCCCAGCCGAAATTCGCGCACCGCGCGGAACCCGAGCGGGGGTGAGTGGTTTCCAAGTTCAGTTCGCTGCTCACGAAGTCCACACTCCAGGGGATACGCTCGATGCGCTCGTGGCGATGAACCCAGCCGCATTGGTGACTAACATCAGCGATTTGCGACACGGCGGCCTGCTGATTGTCAACGAGGACAGCTTTGAAGACAAAGACCTAAAACTAGCAGCTCTGAGCACCAATCCGCTGGAAGAGCCGTGGGTCGAAAAGTA
The DNA here is from genome assembly GCA_041741715.1 of Pirellulaceae bacterium. GTDB lineage: Bacteria > Planctomycetota > Planctomycetia > Pirellulales > Pirellulaceae > Aureliella. Next base: position 19,928 of record JBGSJT010000214.1, read on the forward strand.
TCGCTTGGCTAAAATTCCGATGACCAAGCTGACGCGCATCGCAGTTGACTCGCTCGGCTTGGGTGTCAAGGAATCGGATCGCTGTCGGAACTTTTTCGCGATGGGCTTGGTCTATTGGTTGTATGGCCGGGACATGGACGCCACGCTGCGTTTCATTCAAGCTAAGTTTTCCAAACTCCCTGAGATCCAAGAAGCCAACGAGCGAGCACTGCGGGCTGGCTGGGCCTTCGGCGAAACGACTGAGTTGTTTGGTACTTCCTATCAAGTTGAGTCGGCCACGCTACCGGCGGGGACCTATCGCAATATTATGGGGAACGAAGCCCTGGCGTGGGGCCTGATGACTGCCGCGCATTTGAGCGGCAAGGAACTCTTCTACGGGTCGTATCCTATTACGCCAGCCAGTGACATTCTGCACGAGCTGTGCAAGTACAAAAATTTTGGTGTCTGCACGGTTCAGGCCGAGGATGAAATCGCAGCGGTGTGCGCGACCATTGGTGCCGCTTACGGCGGAGCCATGGGGGTGACGACCAGCAGCGGTCCCGGTATCGCTCTTAAGGCCGAGGGGATGGGGCTGGCCGTGATGATCGAATTGCCACTGCTGGTAATCGATGTCCAGCGTGGTGGCCCCAGTACTGGGCTACCGACGAAGACCGAGCAGGCCGATTTGCTGCAGTTGCTATTCGGACGCAACGGCGAAGCCCCTGTGCCAGTCCTAGCCGCGCGCAGCCCCGGTGACTGCTTTGATACAGCCGTCGAAGCGTGGCGCATCGCCACAAAGTTCATGGTCCCCGTCGTCATTTTGTCTGACGGCTACATCGCCAACGGCTCCGAACCATGGGCGATTCCTGATGTCGACGCTATGCAGCCCATCACGATTGAGCACCCTACCAGTCGTGCCCCAGGGGAAAAATTCCTCCCCTACTCCCGCGACGAGAACTTGGCCCGACCATGGGCCATTCCAGGGACTCCGGAGTTGATGCACCGCGTCGGTGGCCTGGAAAAGCAGGATGGCACTGGGAATGTCAGCTACGACGCAGCCAATCACGAAAAGATGGTCCACATTCGCGCTCAGAAAGTCGCCAATGTTGCCAGGCTCATTCCGCCTCAGCAAGTGATGGGAGAGAGCGAAGGTGAATTATTAGTACTAAGTTGGGGGGGGACATACGGTGCCTGCCATACAGCGGTGCAGTCGGCCCAAAAGGCAGGACGGAGCGTGGCCCATTGCCACCTGCGACACCTTAATCCTTTCCCATCCAACCTCGGCCAGATCCTGGCCAATTATGAATCGGTGTTGATACCAGAGTTGAATATGGGGCAATTACGGATGCTGATTCGCGCCAAGTATTTAGTCGATGCCGTCGGTTACAACCGCGTCCAGGGGAAGCCGTTCTCCGTCACTGAGTTAGTCGACAAGATCAATGAGATGACGACTGAGAAGAGCGCCGAGAAACAATTGCAATCGCGGGCCGGATAGTCCAGTCAGTTCCAATATCACCTCCCACGTTAATCCTAAAGAAGACAATGCGATGAGTACGGGTCTGCCAGTTTTGACCGCCAGTGATTTTGCCAGTGACCAAGATATTCGTTGGTGCCCTGGTTGCGGTGACTATTCCATTTTGGCACAGATGAAAAAGATGCTTCCCGATTTGGGAATGCCGCTCGAACAAATTGTCTTCATCTCTGGGATCGGTTGCTCCAGTCGCTTCCCGTACTATATGAATACCTACGGCATGCACAGCATCCATGGTCGGGCCCCCGCCGTAGCAACCGGCCTTAGGGTCGCTCGCCCCGATCTAAAGGTGTTCGTCATCACCGGTGACGGTGATTCGCTTAGCATCGGTGGCAATCACTTTATTCACATGCTCCGCCGCAATGTAAATCTGACGTTGGTGCTTTTCAACAATCGCATCTACGGTTTGACCAAGGGGCAGTATTCGCCGACCAGTCCCGAGGGTCAGGTGACCAAGAGCACACCGATGGGGGCCGTCGATCATCCTCTCAATCCGATCTCCGTGGCCCTGGGAGCCGAGGCGTCGTTCATCGCGCGGAGTGTTGATTCAAACATCAAGCACTTGGCCGCCACGCTCTACCGTGCCGCTCAGCATCGTGGCACGTCGGTTGTCGAAGTCTACCAGAACTGCAACGTCTTCAACGATGGTGCCTTCAGCTACGCCCAAGACAAAGCGACACGCGAAGAAACCACGCTTGAATTGGAACATGGCAAACCGATGGTTTTCGGCAAGAATCGAGACAAGGGGATTCGCCTCAACGGCCTGCGCCCGGAAATCGTCAGCTTAGCCGATGGCCAAGTGTCACTCGACGATCTGCTGTTCCACGATGAAAAAGCCGATTCGACACTAGTGCATCTGCTGGCCAAAATGCGCCACCCCCAATTTCCCGAGCCGATTGGCGTGTTCCGCGACATTGATATTCCAATTTTCGAGGATCAAGTGCGTGGACAAATTGACTCAGCCATCAAGAAGCGTGGCAAGGGAGATTTGAATCAGCTCTTCAACAGCGGCGATACCTGGCAAGTCGCTTAACCAAGCCAGCGCTCACAGGCGGAGCTCCTCAGGCGAGTGAACCTCAGACGCTAGCCGTGGATGCCGTCGCCGCAGATTGGTCCCCACAGCAGTAATTGAGGCGACCAGCCGTTTTCCGACAAAAAAATGTGCGGCAAAAAGATGAAATACACGAAATTGGTCCCTAGTCTACTTCGGCAATCGATCGAGCAATCGACCGGGGCTCCCCATCATGTTGTAGCCACCGTCGACGTGCATTATTTCGCCGGTGATGCCATCACTGAGTGGGCCAAGTAGAAAGGCCCCGGTTCTGCCAACCTCTTCATGCGTTACGTTGCGTCCCAGCGGTGCCATGAACTCGTAGAGCTTGAGCATCTCGTCGACGCCAGCAGCCCGTCCGGCTAGCGTTCTCATCGGTCCAGCGCTTAAGGCATTGACGCGAATCCCCTGGGGTCCCAGATCGTAGGCCAAGTAGCGGACAGTTGCTTCCAACGCTGCCTTGCAGATCCCCATCACGTTGTAGCCCGGCACACATTTTTCACCGCCAAAATAGGTCATGGCGGCGATCGAAGCACGAGGATTGAGCAAATGTTTGGCAGCGTTGCTAACGGCCACCAAACTGTAAACGCTGATGTCCATCGCCAATTTGAAACCCGCTCGGCTGGTCTCGATCGTATCGCGCGACAAATCGTCGCGATCGGCAAAAGCGATGGAATGCAACAAGAAATCGATCTTGCCGAACTCCTGCTCTGCGGTCTGCATGACTTCACGAATGTTGTCATCGTTCTGCACATCCAGCGGCACTAGAAATTTTGCGTTCGGGTAGTTATCGGTGAGCTTACTCACGCGACGACGATTTTTTTGACGTTCGTCGTCAGCCCGGTCGGGCAAGTGGGTGAAGCCGCACTCACCGCCCTGTTCGAGGATTTGCTGTGCGATGGCCCAAGCGATTGAGTTCTCGTTGGCCACACCTAGAATGAGTCCCTTCTTACCGGCGAACATTGTCATCTAGCTATTATTCCTTAGTGAGTTATCAGAGAGCAAAATAGTCTACGACACCTTCAAAATATCATAGCCTTCTCGGCGGGGGCGAGCGAAGAACTGAGCTGCTTCGTCGTCGCCAACGAACTTCTCAGCTTGGGGATCCCAACGGATAGTGCGCTTCAGCCTCGCCGCGATGGCAGCCAAGTGGCAGGTGGCCATGGCTTGCACGTGCGTGAACACATCCGAGACCGGAAGTCCACCTTCGCGAATGCAGCGATAGAAATTGTCCTTATGCCCTTCGAACGTCTTGCCTTTATAGAGCTCGACTAAGGCTGCATCGCCAAATTTGCCTTCGTCCCAATTCTCGTCGATCGGCGTACCGGTGATCTTGCCGCGATTGACAAACATTTTGCCTTTGGTCCCTTCGAACAGAATGCCATTGTCCCCGCGACTGGTGACGTCCATTACCATGCCATTGGCATATTTGCATTTCACGGAAAAGTCATGCGACGTGTTGTAGCTGTCATCCTGTGTCGGTAGGCCATGTGCGAAGGGGATCGGGTGATGAGCGTCGCTGCCGTCGATCTCAATTGGTCCCAAGCCATCCTGATCCTGCCCGGTGGCCCAGGTGGCGATATCGACATGGTGTGCGCCCCAGTCGGTAAATTTGCCACCAGAGTATTCGTACCACCAGCGGAATTGATAGTGGCAGCGCTCCTTGATGTACTCGACAGGCGTGGTTTGACCTTGCCACATGTCCCAATTTAGATTGGCAGGTGGTGCCTCTTTTTTAAATGGTCCCCCCACCTCTCCGCCATTGATTCCGACCGTCACCTTCCGGATGTCCCCCAACAGCCCTTTCCGCACCATGTTGACCGCGCGCAGAAAGTATTCTTTCGTACTGCGTTGCTGGGTCCCGACTAGGAATACACGATCGCTGTGTTTCTTGCAGGCCGCGCGAATGAGTTGATTTTCTTCGAGCGTCAATGTCAGCGGCTTTTGGCAGAAAACATGCTTCCCCGCCTCCAGGGCTTCAACAGCGATCTTGACGTGCCAGTGGTCGGGAGTGACTACGCTTACCACATCGATGTCTTGCCGATCCAAGACCTGTCGATAGTCGCCGTACACATCCGCTTTTCCCTTGCCAATTTTGTCGCTTTCGCGAGCGCCTTGGGCATGGTCGGCATCGACATCGCAAACCGCCAGAATATCACCAAACTTTGCGTGGGCTTCGGCGTCACCCGACCCCATGCTCCCAACTCCAATGCAGCCTATTCGCGGGCGATCATTGGATGAATTATTGGAGAAGGCGGATTGCGTCCAACTGAAATACGGAATACTGCCGGCGGCCAATAGCGAAGTGCCGGTGAAACCGCGACGCGTGATGTTCTTGCTCATGTGGAAATCCTCGTCAGTTAATACAAATTCAATGTCGTAGTGGACCTTGTCAAATATCCTAGCTTCTGGATCTTTGTCAAATTCTACTATGGAAAGCCTGATACTTAATTTCCCCGCGATCCCGAGTGGAACCGCTTACGCCCTGCCGCTGTCCGCCTGCCGCTCGCGAATGTAATTGGCCAAGTCTTGTACGGTCTCCGAATGGACGATTTCGTCATCCACCTGAATATTGAACTGTTTCTCGAGTTCAAAAGTCAATTCGGCCATCCCCACGGAGTCCACGCCAATATACGCAAGTCCATCGGACAACTTGGGACGGCTCCCAAATTTTTGCGTGAAATTGTCAAGTAGCTGATCTTCAATGGACTCCACGCGATCGCTTCCCTGTTAGTGGACCAAATTGTTCGTGGACGAATGGACTTCGTTTACAGGACAAATCGTAGTGGGCAATTCGCTCAGTTGCCAGACCGGGCTAGATTCTAGGCTAAACTAGCAAAGCTGGGCTAGGCGGTTTACGCTCAAGCGACCATTTCCAGCCTCAAAACCTCCAGGTCTACTGCCCAATAGTGCCAGAAACCTTCCACCATGTGAGCGCGCTTCGCGATAAATTGGCGGATTGAGAACGAAATGACGACAGGAGCCAACAGAGGTAACGGAGATCCGGCGTCCGAGCCTTTCTCCGTTTGCTCCTGTTCTAAATCGACGCGTTTTCGACAAGCGTACGGAACTTAGGGTTACTAGCAAAGAAGTCTAACCCCCGATGAATCCCCCCAGAGGTTTGCCTTGAAACGCTATCATGCGATCCGAATTTTGATCCATCACCTAAACGGCACCGAACATCAAGTAAAAGAGCAGCCCTAATTGAAACAACACCACAGGGACCGCGACCGCAGTCGCCAAATAGCGTTTCCAACTGGCCAGGAATTCTATCACGCTCAGCACCAGAAAGTTTCCCGCGAATTTAGCGGTGATGAATCCAGCGACCTGCTTTAGTTCGCACTCTGGACCATCGTCCAAATGCATTAGCCACCTCCCCACGGGATTGAGTTCGTAGGTCCCCAAATACTCGACGTACTTGACAGTCAAGTAAATGTCGTAGGCAGAGACAACTCCAATCAGGAATTTGCAAACCAGCAACGACCAGCGATTGCAAAAGAATCGCCCGAGCAACCGATTCAAGTCTGCCGTGGTGAACGACACGTTTCGACGGGTGGTCTGCCAAGTCAGGCTACGCAAAGTGTTCATAGGTCTTTCATTCGAAAGCAGTTGGGAACTTTTTCGTGGTGCGAACGAGTGAGCCTCAGTCGCTAGTCGTGGGCGTCGCCACATGGAAGCTCACGGTCAGCGTCTGAGGTTCGCGACAGGAAGGAGTTCAAGGCTTTTAGCCCTGACGCGACCTCCTTCAATAATTCCGCTCGCCAACAAACCTACTCGGTAACGCAAAGGGCGTACCAACCGCCACTGCTGTGCCTATTTTAAGATTAGAGGGATAATTCGGCCCGCTGGCGGTTCCTGCCGTTAGCATGTGCCGCCGCCCCCAAGTCACTGCTAAGGAGTCTTGGTTTTGGACATGCGATCTTGTGAGGCAGTGCTGCAATGGGACTAGGCACCTGCTGTTAGGCGTTCGGCGATTCAGCTTAAGGCCGTCGTAGCTGGAGTCGCCAGACCTCAGGCTGCTGTAACCGAAGCTTGGCGACTCCGGCTACGGTAAAGTCCTATCTACCGCTCGCCTTAGACGTGGGTGTTAGGCCGGAAAGCCTGCGGACCATTTGGGCAGGCAAGAAAGCCTACGTACGGTTTGGTCAGGCCGGAAAGCCTGCGGTACGGGCTAGCGTCGGCGGCGACGTTTGAGCTTAGTTCTGGTGGGGACCGGCGTGGCGGGGACGAACCATAGCATCAAACCGATGGCACCTGAAATCAACAAAGGATAGACGACGGGTACCGCCACAAACTGCAATGGAGTCGGCTCCAGTTCGTTACTGACGACGCCTGTGCCGGGGGGCAAAATCTCAGGCGATGGTACCTCGCCAGGTAACGCCGCTTGGTCTTGACCGATCAGCGGAGACTCGCGAATCAAATTCCCGTTGGCATCGCGCGAGGGACGTTTGAAACGGAGATGTGTTGTTTGCGTCGCAGTCGCGGCCATCGCCAAAAAGACGGTGGTGATAAACAGCACTAAACCAATCAAGCGCAATTGTGGCATGTGTAGATTCCCTGCGGTCTGGCGACCGCAGCTACGTTTGAGATCCGACACTTATTTCCCGCTCGATGCTAAGCCGACTGTTGGCGATAGAGATAGCTGTCGACCGAGCCTTCAAAGAGCACCACCACAATCCGACCAGAGGTCTGCATGGCAACCATCGACCATCCTCCACTGACCCGATTTAGCGCCTCCAACTGAGAATTTAAACCATGCACGTCGCGAGCGTCTTTGAAGTCAAACACGTAGAACGCTTTGTTCGTGCTATTCGAAAACAGCTTCCAAACTCGACATTGCTGGGAAAACGTTCCACCTGATTGATCTTGATATCCGATTGGCTGGATACTCCCCCGCAGTTGCCCGTCGAGAAGGTCCAGTTCTGAAAGTTGTTCATTAAACTCGGCGTGCCAAGTGGCATCCTCGCCAAGCACCCCATCGAGCTGCTGGAGGCATTGTTTGGCTAGTTGTTCGACCGACGCGGGACGCGACCATCGCAATCCACCGACGACTAAGGCGGAGACTGAAACGGCTAGTGCTACTGCCACCCATTTTCGACGAGAGTGTCGATGGTCTTCGATCGTCGTGGCTGCGGGACTCAACTGGAATTGATCGTGACTTGAGTCTGGCTGGACGCCAAGCGTTGAGGGGGTTTGAGCAGATACCTCCTGCTGGAGGCGACTGCGAATCCGTTCGCGCAGACCGACGGGAGACGAAACGCCGTGCAGCGTATCGCGAAGCCATTGGTCGTCTTGCTCAGTGAAGTTATCCATTGCCGAAAAATTAATACTCCGAATTTTAGCGCGCGCTCTAGGTAGCACTCGAATTGATTTTTTCCAGAGCCGTTTTCATGTGGCCACGACCGCGACTGAGGCGACTCATCACCGTTCCGATTGGTATCTTGAGATGTTCCGCTATTTCCGCATAGCTCAATTCCTCAAAATAATACATCAGCAAAACCAACCGAAACTCCTCCGGCAACTGTCGCAGCGCGTCCGCAACCCACTCGCTGCGATCCAGCAGCGGCTCCTCGACCTCAGCGGGGAGTTCGCAGTCGCGCGGATCGATCGATACCCCGCTGGCAGCCGACTTGCGACACCAACGCACAAACTCATTGCGAGCTATCACTAACAACCAACCCCGCGTCGCAGCCGGATCTCGCAATTGATGCATGTGACGAAAGGCTCGCAGAAACACTTCTTGTGCGATATCTTCCGCCGTCGAACTGCAACCACACAAGCGGTAGGCATAGCGAAAAACTCCCTCCTGATGTTCCTCCAGCAGCTTCTCGGTATGGGCCAAGCGTTGCTGAGCGGTCCATTCGGCCAATTGACCTTCCACAGGCAACTCGCGCGCCGTGCCAGGTTGTGCACTGCCGAATTCATCAAAACTGCCGAATTCGTCAGAATCGCCGAAATCATCAAACTTGCCAGATTCAACCACTTCTATCGCCTAAGTAAGTGACCACCCTGAGCGGTGCCGTATTCCCCAAAACCGGGCATTTTGGTCAGAAAAACTGCGGGTGAGCGGCCTATTCATTGCCTGCAGTATAGCCCAAATCCATGCTGCAGAGGGTCAACGACCCCAGGCAGCGACCGTCGCCAGACACTATGCGCAGCTCAACTGGGGATTGCTGGCGAAGCGTAGCAGCAAGTTGTCCATCAGTTGGGGAGCGAGACGACTGAGCCAAACCAGCCCCTTGCCACCCGGAGATAGAACCATGTCCCGCTTGCGCATTTTGACCGCTCGCAAGATGTTATGTGCCACCTGTTCGGCCGACTGAGTGCCAAAGGCTGACCAGCCCGCTGGCCGTGCGTCTCCGAGCGTCCCACTCGCAGGTTCGCTATCGAGCAACGACCCAAAGAATTCGCTCCTGGTTGTGCTGGGGGAAACGGTGATGACATCGATCCCACTTGGCTTGAGTTCAACTCGCAACGACTCGGCCCAACCACGCAACGCGAACTTGGCCGCGCAGTATTCGCTTTTTCCGGGGACTGCACGATGAGCTAGAACACTGCTCACTAAGCATACAGCCGGTTGATTCCCCGCGTGCAAATGAGGGAGAGCAAGTCGCGTAAGCTCAGCGGCGGCGAAAAAATCGACGTCGAATATGCGACGCAACCGCTCTGGGGTCGCGCGCTCAAAGTTCCCGATCGCCCCCACTCCCGCGTTGTTAATCACCATGTCGATCCCCCCTAGCTCTGCGGTGGCGGTCGCGATCAACTGTTGGCGATGATTGGCATCTGAGACATCACCAGCGACTGCGATGAGCCGCTTGCGAGGATTGCCAAACGACTGACGCAATTGTTGCAATCGATCGGCGCGACGCGATGCAATCACGACGTAGGCACCTGAACGCACTAGCTCTGACGCCAAGTACCATCCAATACCACTGCTGGCACCAGTCAAGACAACACGCTTGCCAGCAAAACTCCGTTTAGCCATCGTATCGAACCATAATCCTCTTCAAAAAGTTGTCGCCTGGTTTAGAGACGTCATGGATAGACCATCACCTACGCCTACCATCGGCCATTCCCACTGACCGCAATGCTAGCGTAGTTTTTTGATTGGAAAATCTAGGGGAGTGGCGACCACTTTAGCGATTGAAAGCGGTTGTGTCGCCGCGTCAACTCTTGCTCAAGTGAAACGCACGTCCCCCTTAAGGAGGGACTGTGGTAAAAACCGTTCGCATGGCCCGTTGACACTCGTAGTGGGAGCGATACTCTAGTTGCCTGTGCTGTTCAAATTACCCAATCGGCTTAACCGGCAATAGCTCTGTTACCGGTAGGGTTGGTTTGAATCAGTCTACTTCGGCGGATGTCCCGCCAGGATGGTCCAGTGGTTGGGCTGTTCGTCGTCACTTTAGAACCTTTGGAGGTTTCCGATGAATCGAGTTCTAGTTGCGGGCATCGCTGGCATGGCCATGCTTGTATCCGCCGTCTTCACGTCCCAAGAGTGCCAAGCTGGTCGCCGTTGCGACGGCGGCGGTCTACTGTCAGGTCTGGGCTCGTCCCGCTGCGGTGGTGCCCCAGCAGTTCAACGCGATCGTTGCGGCGGTGGTGGTTTGCTGTCCAAGCTCTGCTCTGGCCGATCGAACTGCGGTGGTGCACCCGCTCCATCTTGCTGTGGTACACCAGCTCCGACATGCTGCCCAGCTCCAGATCCTGTTTGTGCTCCAGCTCCTACCTGCTGCCCAGCTCCAGCTCCTACTTGCTGCTCGGCTCCAGCTCCAAGCTGCGGTTGCAGTGCTCCCGTCAGCTCATGTGGCGGCGGATGCGGTTCAGTAGTTTCCGCTGGCTGCAGCAGCTGCGGCGGCATGATGAGCTCTGGTGTTTCCTACGATGGCGGTATGATCAGTGGTGGTTGCCCCAATTGTAGCCAGACCATGGACTCCGGTGTGATCATCGAAGGCTCGGGCTCGGCACCAATGTCGGCACCACCAGCTCCAGCTCCAACACCAGATCCAGCTGCTGATGCGCCTGCTGCCTAGTGCGGATCGCGGTAATGATTGCGTGAGTTAACAGAAAGCCGAGAACCTAAGTTCTCGGCTTTTTGCATTGAGTGACAAACCCATGATTGGCTATCAATGCTCTTTCCTCAAGCTTGGAAAAATTGCACAATACGTGGTCTCCACCCCACCAATACCACAGCCTGATTGATCGAGACCATGCATGTCGCACTATGACTTTTCTACGCCCGTCATCACCTTGCGACTACTGCAGCAGCTCAAAAACTGCGGCTCGCGCTTCAAAACAGCCGACTCCACCGGTGCCAAACTAAGTGGTCGCGATCTCTTGGTACGGACACTCGCGCTGCGGCGCTATCTGCTGCGGGAGGTCATCGAAGCCGACGAGAAACGCGTCGGCATTTTTCTACCACCCACCGTCCCCGCCGTCGCGGCCAACTTAGCTGTTGCCTTGGCCGATCGTGTGGCGGTCAATCTAAACTACACTGTCAACTCTGCAATGCTCAAGCAGTGCTGCGAGAAAGCTGGGCTCAAGCACGTCATCACCAGTCGCAAATTCATTGAAAAAGTCGGGCTGGACGTTGGTTGCCCCACCATCTTCCTAGAGGATGTCAAGCAACGCATCACGCTGGGCGATAAACTGTCGGGACTGCTCAACACCCGCCTACGGACCGCGCAGGGTTTGCATCGCGCTCTAGGTTTACAACACCAGACGCACGATGAAGTGGTGACGATTATCTTTACGTCGGGCTCCACTGGTGTCCCCAAAGGGGTCGTGCTGACGGGCAAGAACATCACCAGCAATATTATCGGAATCGACGATTCGATTCACTTGGACGAAAACGATGTAGTGCTGGGGATTCTCCCTTTCTTTCATTCGTTTGGTTACACCATCGCCTTATGGGCAGGTATGACGCTGCCGTGCTCAGTCGTCTATCACTTCAGTCCTTTAGAAGCCCGCCCCATCGGCAAACTGGCGGAAGATTACCAGGCAACTGTATTGCTTGCCACCCCTACCTTCCTGCGCGCCTATTTGCGTCGCGTGGAGCCGGAGCAATTCAGATGGCTGCAGATCGTTGTCTTGGGAGCTGAGAAAATGCCGCTTGGTCTCGCGGAAGAATTTGAACAAAAATTTGGCGTGCGACCGGTCGAAGGTTATGGCACCACCGAGCTCAGTCCACTCGTTTCAGTTAATGTGCCAATCAATCGCGCGGGTGCCGCTGGGGCAACGCGAATTCGTGAGGGGAGTGTCGGCCTACCGATGACCGATGTCGCGGCCCGCGTCGTTTCACTCGACGACGATCAACCACTGGCCGTTGGCGAAACAGGCCTCTTAGAAATCCGGGGCCCCAATGTGATGCAAGGCTACTTGGATCAACCCCAATTGACCGCGCAAGTCATGCACGATGGCTGCTGGTACCGCACCGGGGATGTGGCGTTTCTCGACTCCGATGGCTTCATTCACATCACCGGTCGCATGAGTCGTTTTTCCAAGATCGGCGGCGAAATGATACCGCATATTCAAATCGAAGAGACCCTGACTCAATTGCTCGGCATCAATGACGATGGCACTCTCCGTGTAGCGGTGACTGCGGTCCCCTGCGAAAAGCGGGGTGAGCGGTTGGTTGTGTTGTACACAGAACTACCCTTGGGCAAGTCCGAGTTGTTGAAGCAAATGAGCCAAGCTGGACTCCCCAACCTTTACCTCCCCAGCGAAGATAGCTTTGTGCCGGTCGACTGCATTCCCGTGCTCGGGAGCGGCAAGCTCGATCTTAAAGCCATGCGCGACGTTGCGGAAAACCGGTTGCTGAAATAGCTCGTTGTTGATTTTTAGTTGGCTGGAATACTATTTCCCCCGAAACACCTATGGCAACTAAATTTTAGTACTCTCAAGCAATCTGTGTTCATTTGTGTACATCTGTGGTTAGAACCTTCATTCCACGGCGAGTCAGCCAGGAAAGCCTGACGTACGGAACGGCTCTATAAGATTCTGCGTTGGGCTTGCTGGGTTTGCTCGTAGTCAGTCAGGAAGTCTTGCTTGAGCACAATGCGTCCAATCGCGCGACAACGGCCGGTGGCAATTTCTAAATCGAGCCACGTGCCGCACAAACGGACGTCTTCGGTGGCGACTTGAAATGGAAGTGGCACACCGTGCAAGGTGGCCTCCAGCACAGCTTCAATCTTTCGTCCAAGGATACTTTCAAAGGGGCCGGTCATCCCTAAGTCGCATTGAAAACCAGTCCCCCCCGGTAAGATCTGCTCATCGGCGGTGGCTACGTGCGTGTGGGTGCCAACTACCCCACTGACGCGACTATCCAAGTGTCGTCCCATCAATTGCTTGTCACTAGTTGCCTCGGCATGGAACTCGACCATTCGCAAGCGGATTGTGGGGTGAGATTGATCGAGGGTCTCCAATAGTCGATCGACGGCGTGGAAAGGGCAGTCGACCGGTTTCATAAAGACGCGTCCCAAGACACAAGTGACGGCCAATTGAAACTGCTCGCGGACGGTCAAGATCATCAGCGATTTGCCAGGCGCTTGGGGGGGCAAATTGGCTGGTCGAATTATGTTCTCCGACGATTCAAGAATCTCGATGATCTCGCGTTTCTTGTAAACATGATCACCGAGTGTAATGCCATCGATGCCGCTGTCGATCAAGCGCCGATAATCCTTGCAACGCAAACCAGAACCGTCGGCAGCGTTTTCGGCATTTACCACAACGGCATCCGCCCGCAAAACTCTGCGGAGCCATGGCACGGCACTGCAGGCGATGCGCATGCCGGGCTTGCCGACGATATCCCCAACCATCACCACCCGTACGCAATCGGCTGTGGGTTGGGGAGGTAGGTCGCTGGTCATTACCGGGCAACCTCGGTAAACCGTGATTCGCGAACCACCGTCACTTTGATTTCGCCGGGGTAGGTCAACTGTTGTTCAAAAGCCTTGGCGATATCGTAACAGACCTTAGCCGCTTTGGCGTCGTCTGTCTCGCGCGCGCTAACGATGACTCGCAACTCCCGACCGGCCTGAATGGCGAAGGCCTGCTCGACACCGGAGAAGCCCTTGGCGATCGACTCGAGTTCCTCCATGCGTTTGATGTAGCGTTCCAGCGACTCGCGCCGCGCTCCAGGCCGCGATGCGCTACACGCGTCCGCCGTGGCGACCAACAGCGTGTAGGGATAGTCGGAAGTCAATTGATCGTGGTGTCCCAGGGCAGCATGCACCACAATTTCATTTTCGCCATGGCGTTTGAGCAGGTCGGCACCGATCTTGGGGTGACCACCCTCCAATTCATGATCGGCTGCCTTGCCGATATCGTGCAGTAGTCCTGCGCGCCGAGCCGTATCGGGATTGAGGCCCGTCATCTCCGCCATCAAGCCCGACAGGAAGGCGACTTCGACGCTGTGTCGCAACACATTTTGGCTGAAGCTAGTGCGAAAGTGCAGACGCCCCAGCATGTAGATGATCTTTTCGTGCAAGCCGCCGATATTGACTTCTTCGGCCGCTTCTTGACCTTTGTGACGAATGAACTTTTCGATTTCCTTCTCGGTCTCAGCCACAAGTTCCTCGATCCGCGAAGGGTGGATGCGTCCATCGGCGATCAGCTTGTCGAGCGATTGTCTAGCAATCTCTCGGCGCACTGGATCAAAACCGCTGACGATAACCACGCCCGGTGTATCGTCGATAATCACATCGACACCGGTTGCTTTTTCGAAGGCGCGGATATTGCGTCCCTCGCGACCGATGATGCGTCCCTTCATTTCGTCATTGGGTATATCGACGGTGCTGGTGGTGCTATCTGCCGTATGCGCGGCGGCGTAGCGCTGCATGGCGGTGAGGATGATCTCTTGCGATTTCTGCTCGCAGATTTCGTTAACGCGGCGCTCGTGCTTGAGTATTCGCTTGCCGATATCTTGTTCGAGCTCTTGCTCGATGACTTTCAGTAAGTTTTCCCTAGCCTCTTCGCGACTAAGGCCACTAGTGGCCAGTAGTTTTTGTGTCTGCTCTTGAACCAGCCGCTTCATGTCTTCGCCACGCGCGGCAGCCTCGGCGATCTTTTCGCTCAGTCGCCGTTGATTGGCTTCAACCATCTTCTCTTGTTTTCGCATGTCATCGCCGGCTTGCTGCAGCGATTCTTCGCGACGCTCGAGCGTCGTCTCTTTTTTGCGGACTTGCTCCCGAAGCTTGTTCACTTCGTGATCGAATTGTTGCTTTTGCTTCAGAGCCGCCTCTTTGGCGTCGACCTCCGCCGAGCGAATTAAATTGCCCGCGTCGCTCTTGGCTTGCTCCAGGATCGCCTCGGCCTTAGCCTTCAGTTCGCGACCACGAAGTTGGTTGAGGACGAGTATCCCACCCCCTCCCAGCAAGAGACCAACCACGACCGCCACGATGGGGATCATGCCGCCACTCCCATCCTGGCCAAGCAGTAGAAAGTGATTCAGATCGATCCCTATCGAGACCAAGCCAATTTTTGTAACAAACACGACGCGAGCCTTTCTTTGTATTCGCGCGCAACGTCCACAAAGATCGACTCGACCCAACCAAAAAATAATGGGCCAGGTCGCTGGTTTGTTTGATGCTCTTGCCTAGTAGTCAGTTCGGCGCGACCACCGTCGCAGCTATCGCAGTTTAGTAGCTCCAGCCGTCTCTTATCAGCGACCATAGTACTTCGTCGCCGCAGTTGGACAAACCAACTGCGATTCACAAACAGAAGTAGCAATAGAATACCAAGCAGAATCATTGCTGGTAACTCAATTCTCTTGGACTGATAAGGGAAGCTAGCAGGCTGATGCGTAGATATCGGCGGAGGAAAGGATAGGAGGTGAAAACACAAACAGTTGGATCTCTTTGTGGTGTTGGCGATTATTTTTGGTTTTTCGCAAAACACCCGACACAAGCGGTCAACTCGGGAGCGGTGAAAAGGGTTTACAGTGGCTACTCGTTTTCAGTTGAGTAAACAATGTGGGTTCACCCGCCGCCGACATCGCATCGCGCACCAGGACTGGCCCGCGATTTGCTGAACTGTAATGTACCGCCCCAAGGGGGTGACCGCAACTAGCGAGCCGGTGAATTGAGCAACGCGGCTCCGCCTGGGCTGTGCGACAAATAGCAGTTTCAGTTGATTTCTTTCAGAATTATTCGTGTGGTGTTTGTTCTTGCACGATGTGAAGACTGATCTTGTTCTTAGTCGCAGAGCGACGTGCGATAAAGAAGTTGGGGAAGTACTGACGGGCCGAAGGTCCAGCCGATTTTCTAGCCCAGGCCAAACGTAGCGAGCTTGCGAGCGAAGTGCTGGCCTGGGTCTCGGGCTTTTAACAGCCCAGACTAAGCCTCACTCGGCAAATACTCCGCAAAGATTTGCTCAAATGCTGCTCGGCACTGCAGGCGTACTTCTTGGCAGCGATCACTCAACGACTGTGCCGTCCAAGGGACAGCATCCACGGCACTCCCCTCGGGCGTATTCATCAGAAAGGCGAGTTGGCTAAGCTCCGCGTCGGCCTTCGGTAGTTCGTGCCGTGCAGTCAAGTTCATCAGTCGAATCGCCGACTCGATTCTACGCAGAAATTCGTAGCCGTTCTTCAGCTCTTTGGCCCAGGTCGCGGCGATCAATCGCGACTGCGTCAATTGCTCGAGCGCTTGCAGGGTTCCAGGGACCAACACTTCAGGATGGGTTTTCGCATGGGCCAGTTGCAACATTTGTACGCTGAATTCCACATCCATGGTTCCGCCGGCACCACGTTTTAAGTTGAAGTCACCGCTCCCTTTTTGCAGCTCCCCACGATGTGTCCAGATTTGCTCCACGAGCTGCGGTGACCACTGATTGTCAATTATAGAGGAATGTACGCTACTCATTGCCGCAGTCTGCGCTTCGGAGCTCCCCCAGATCGGCCGCGCTTTGCAAAGTGCTTGTAGTTCCCAAACTTGCCCCGTCCCTTCCTGGAAGTAACGCCGCAGATCATCGAAGGTAATAGCTAGTTCACCACTGCGTCCCAACGGTCGGAGGCGTACATCCAAGTCGAATAGTCGCCCGCTGCCAGAATTACGGGTCACCGCGTGGATCACGCGCTGGCTGAGCTGGTTAAAAAAATGCCGATTGGTGGTCGGTTCAAAACGACGATTAGGAACCAGGCTGCGAGTCTGTCCCTCGGTATCATACAGAAAAATAACATCTAAATCGCTGTGATAGTTCGGCTCGCGCCCCCCGAGCTTGCCCACCGCCAAGATCACCAATTCGGCAGGCTCGTACACTCCCAGTGAATCGTCACGCGTGGGCATCCCCAATAGATGTACCAAGCGATGGAATTCGTGATGGATCACCTGTTCCAAGCAAACTTCTGCGATATCGGATAAGGCCCGATGAGTTTGCGCAATCGAGGACTTCCCGAGTATCTCGCGGACACCGACACGCAAGTGCATGCAGTTTTTGAAGCTCTGGAGAATCGGCGCGATGTCGTCTGCCCCGCGGCATAATTCATCCAGCGACTCAGTCAACTCGGCGTGCGTTGGAAGTCGCTGGAGCATCAATGAATCCATCAGTTCATCGATCATGCCCGGATTACCGGTGAGGATGCTCGTCAAATACGGACTGGCAGCGCACAAACGCACACACAATTCGAGCGAAGGTGGATTGGCGCTGAACAACTCCCACAGGCCAGCCTTCCCCCCCAGCGAATCGCTCACGTTGACTAACGCTATCAAGGTAGCATCAGGATTGGGAGTGGCGACGATGGAGGCCAACAGCTTGGGAGCGATGGCTGCCAGAAAGTGTCGACAGCGGCGGGTTGATAGAAACGGAATTGATTCAACGGCCAAGGCTTGCAAGTGCCGATAGGCGGCTGGCCGGTCAACGAAGCAGTAACGCGATAGGGTTGCGTCAATCACCGCCGCCGATGGCTCCGGATCCAGAATTAAATCCGTCTCCGCCGAGACACTTTTGTCACTATCGAACGCTTGATGCAACAAGTGGTCGAGTACTTTACGATTGCGGTGGGTGACACTCTCCAATTGTCGATTCAGGTGCTCTGCCGCGTCGCGCTTATCGGAATCATGGGCCGCGTTGAAACCCATCCGCCGCGCTAGCCGCGCGTAGTCGGCGGGGTCATCTGGCAATCGCTGTGCTTGGCGATCATGCATGATTTGCAAAAAGTGCTCGAGCCGTCGTAGGAAGCGATAGTTTTCTTCGAGCACACGCTGCTCATCGACCGTGAGGCATCCTGCAATGGCGAGTTGTTCGATAGCACACAATGTCCCCGTGGCACGTAGGCCGGGGACTTCCCCGCCATGCAACAACTGCAAGAATTGGATCACCGTTTCGATGTCGCGAATTCCCCCATAGCCAGACTTTATATTGCGAGCATCATCCCTGTCAGCCTCTGCTACCCGTCGTTCCAGACGCCGCTTGAGCGCCGCCAAACCGGTAATGTCAGCCCGCATCAAATAGCGACGATAGATCCAGGGTTGCAATTGCTGGATCAATTCCTCTCCCAATGCTAGATCGCCCGCCACAGCGCGAGCTTTAATGAAGGCTTGGCGTTCCCATGTACGCCCGGCTGAGTCGTAGTAGTTGAGCGCTCGCTCAAAGCTCATCACCAGTGGCCCCTGAGTTCCGTAGGGGCGCAGCCGCATGTCAACGCGATAGGCTCTGCCGCGCTCGTTCGATTCACTTAGGAGTTTGATGATCTGCTGTCCGACGCGTTGGAAATACTCGTCAATCTGTGACTCCTTGAGTGAGCCGACGGTAGCAGCCTTCCGTTCTGGGACCGATTCGTGGACAAAGATCAAATCAATGTCGCTGGAGTAATTCAGCTCGCCCCCTCCGAGTTTCCCCAGGGCGAGTACGCAAAAGGAGACTGGGCGTCCGTCGGCATGCTGTAGCGGACCTCTCCGGCTATCGACTTCGCGCCGTGCGGCGAGCACCGCAACTTGCAAGATCGACTCAGCCAAAATCGAGAGCTGGCCTGTGACGATTTCCAGTGGTTGCCCCTGCACGAAATCGCCATAGGCAATCCGCAGCAATTCTCGATGGCGATAGTCACGCAACAAACGCATAACCCCTCGCACATCAAGGGTGGCTTGCACTTCCGCCATGAGTTCGTCCTGCAAGATAGGCTGGGCGACCGGCTGCCCCCCCGTCAAACGCAGAAGATCAAAGGCCTCTGGATCAGCGATCAGCACGTCGGCCATTGCCTGACTCGTTGAAAAAAGCTGTACTAGTGTGTGCAGCGCGTCGGGCTCGCGTTCAAACAGTGCCAGCCAAGCTTGAGGCGAGCGCGAAGCTTCCAAGAAACGAGCCAAACTGGCCAATGCGCGATCGGTCTCACCCTGCGAAGGTAGCAACACAACGAGCTGCGTAAGTAAGCCATCGAACAACTCGCGCGGCATCGGCAACTCGCTGATGGTCGCCAAACAGTTGGCGGCATCGCGTGGTTGCTCTGCCCCCAGACGACTTGCCAATTCAAGAAATTCGGACAAATCGCTCATAAACTTTCGACTAGTGCTTCGTCACCATTTGATTTTAGGGTCGCGGGTATTTTACCCTCCCGCGCGTAACAGTAGCTACAGCAGGTAGTTTTGATTCGCGGGAGGGTCGTCGGCGAGCCCCAGCGAGCTGGCGGCGAGGGGGAAATGCTCAGTGTTTTCCCTCCCCGATGACTCGCCAGGGCTCGCATCGACCCTCCCACGAAATAGTCTGCCCGCTGGTGAAACCTAACTGCGTGGGAGGGTGAAGTACGATGCACTGCACCCTAAAATTAAATTTGGACGAAGCACTAGGTTAATTCCCAACCGGCGCGGTAGGCTTTGCTGATGTAAGGCTGCGCTTCCGGACTATTGGTCTGCATCTGGTCCGCATCCCAAGTAATCTTTTGTCCGCTGCGAAAGGCTACATTCCCTAACAAGACCGTTTCGGTCAAGGGGCCTGAATAACCAAAGTTGCAGGTGGTGGGAGAACCATCGCGGCACGCGTTGAGCCACTCGCGGTGATGACCGACCGAATCAGGGATGGTTTTGGCCGGTGGCGTGAAGCCCTTGAACTTCTCCTCAGGGAATAGCCGGTACTTAGTGTAGTCGGCAAACATCATCCCTTCACTCCCGATGAACATCACACCACCACTGTTGGGCACCTTCTCACCCTTGATCTGCTTCGGAACTTGAGTGTCGCAGTACCACGTGAAGTTGAGCTTAGGCTGCGCGAATTTGTAACGGACCACCAAACCAATAGGGGCCGTGTGTGGATGGACCGGTGGTCCTTCCGCTTCGATCTCACTGGGGTACTTCAATCCGAGTGCCCAGAAGGGAAGATCCATGTAGTGACAGCCCATGTCCCCCAGTGTTCCCTGTCCAAAATCCCACCATTTGCGCCATTGTGCAGGATGGTAGCGCCCAGGAGCGTAGGGGCGCTCGGGTGCTGGCCCGAGCCAGAGATCCCAGTTTAAATGCGCAGGAGGAGCTTGCGTCTTTGCGGGCATGTCGCCACCTCCCCAACCCTTGCCACCCACCCACACGTGCACATCAGTGATTTCGCCAATGGTCCCAGCCTGGATGATCTCAACCACCCGGCGATAGTTGTCTTCGGCATGAATCTGAGTTCCAAGCTGCGTGGCCAATCCTGCTTGTTGAGCGGCTGTCGTGATCATGCGCGCCTCTTCGACCGTATGTGACAGCGGCTTTTCGCAGTAGACGTGCTTGCCAGCTCGAATCGCGCGCATGGCCGCCGGAGCATGATGATGATCGCTAGTGCCAATCACCACCGCATCGATCTTGTCCACTTCGCGATCGAACATCTCGCGATAGTCGGCGTAGGTTCGCGCGTCGGGAATCTCCTTGAGCTTGCGCTCCAGATAGTTGCTATCCACATCGCACAGCGCCACGATGTCTTCATGCAACACTCCCTTGATATCTTCCGCCGCGCGATTGGCGGTACCGATACACGCCAATTTGAGCTTCTCATTGGGAGAGTTTGATTGGGCGGCAGCCGAACTAGTGAAGTACCCGCTGGTGACCAAACTAGATGCCGCCACAGTACCCAGAAAGTTACGACGGTTGACGGAGGGTAAGCGGTGGGATGTAGGGTGGGACATGTTGATCTCTGTGAGAATGGTGGGTGGGAAGTTTTCTTAGCTTCAGAAGCGTCGTTGGTTGCAACGACGTGGGAGGCGGAGCCTCCAAGACAATGCGTTCCCCGGCAGGAGCCTGGGAACGACCAAGGTTACATTGTAGCACGCTTCAGTCTACTGTTGGTAAACGGGCTACTGTTGGTAAACGGGCTACTGTTGGTAAACGGGCTACTGTTGGTAAACCGCATGTTGCGCATTTCCACCGCTACGTAGGTAAGCCACCAAATCGGCGATTTCTTCTGGCGAAAATGTGTCGAGCAATCCACTCGGCATCATCGATACCGGGGAGGAGCGACGTTCGACAATGTCCCCCACCTCGACTTCGGTGAAATCGCCTGGGGCGAGCATGTTGGTCACGATCATCAAGCGACCACCACTTAAATTAGCCACGCGGCCAGTCACTGCAGTGGTATCAGTCAGAAACTGTGTGGCTTGATATTGATCGCTAATCTCCTTGTTGGGTTCGATAATCGCCGTGAGCATATCGGTGCCGTTGAAGCGGCTGCTGGCAGCCGTCAAATCGGGCCCTTGAATTCCACCTTGGCCCGCGAAGCGATGGCATTTGAAGCACTGCGCCACCGCTGTCAATTCGCGCCCGCGATCAAAGTTCGGCGGTGTCTTGATTTTCTCCAATTCCGTTTGCAGCTTCGCCACTGTCCACTCTGCAACCTGTTTACGCGGAGCAAAATCGGACAAAGGATCGGTGGGGGCTGGAAGATTGCCAGCCAATTCACCGAGTGCAGCCTTCTGGGCCGTATTCAATTTGGCCAGCGCCACGTCGCGAATGTTCGACAGGAAGCCGCCAAAAGAAGCCCCTCCACGGGCTGACGCGACATCAAAGAACCATTGGAAATATTCGCGGCGAAGTTCATCGCTCCAGCCCGCATCGACATCGCGCAAACAGAACGCATAGTGAATCTGATCTTCCTGGGCACTCGACAGACGCAATTGGTCCACGCAGCGCGCGACGATGTTCGGGGCCTTCAAGTAACAGAGCACCATGGCCAGCTCGCGATTCAACAGTCCTCCGCGACTGGGGAATTGCGCGTCGAGTTGCTGCAGCACGCTGTCGCGCTGCGCGGCGGTGGGGGGAGACAACCGCAACCACACCAATTCGTAAGCGCGAAGCAATTCCAATTGAGTCGCTTCGGGCAATTTATTAAATTCTAGCTGTGTTAGTTTTTCAGTGATCGCAGCTTGGTCAACTTTCGATCCGCAACGAGCCAAGGCGTAGGCGGCGGTAATGACTGCTCTGGGTTCTATCAGCGACAAGGCTTGTTCCCGCCACTCCGCGACCGGTTGAAATTCAAGTGCAATCCTGGCTGCGAAGCGAAGCGCACGATCTTCACTCGCCAAGGCGGCCATCGCTGGCGCTATCGCTTGCGGGTTGGCGTGACCATGGAAAGCTTCCAGTTGATGTCGCTTGCGTCGAGCTTCCTGCGAGTTGCCTACCTCGGCTTGATCCAGCACGGGTGCCGTCGATTCACTGGCGGTATAGCGCACGCGATACAGTCCCGAAGCAGTCTTGCGTCCTCCCACTGCGAAATACATATTCCCATCGGGATGGATAATGAGATCAGTCGCGGCCATCGGGGCGGCAGTGACAAACGATTCAAACTCGCCCGTGTACGTGGCCCCGTTGGGCTGCATGGGTACTGCATAAATGACGCCATAGCTCCAATCGCAAATGAACAGCGACTCTTGATATTTTTGTGGAAACTTGGCCCCGGTTCCGAAGACGATGCCGGTCGGTGAACCCGGTCCGACATTGACCACGGCTCCCCAACTGTCGCCATAGTAATCGGGCCATTTGCCGGTTCCATTGCGCCAACCGAATTCCGCGCCACTGATCACATGATTGACTCGCGTGGGTCGATACCAGGGGGTACCGATATCCCATTCCATATCGGC
This sequence comes from Pirellulaceae bacterium, assembly GCA_041741715.1. Lineage (GTDB taxonomy): Bacteria > Planctomycetota > Planctomycetia > Pirellulales > Pirellulaceae > Aureliella. The sequence goes on from JBGSJT010000214.1 coordinate 42,521, forward strand.
ATCGTAAGTGAACAACTCTCCAGCCGGATTGAAGGCGATGTCGTATTCATTGCGAAAGCCGGTGGCCATCAATTCAATGTTCGAGCCATCGGGATCCATGCGACAGATCCAACCACCGGGCGCCAATCGATCGCGCATGAAACCGCGGCCATCGGGCATGCGACCGAGCAGATGATCTTCGCCCCAATGGCGCGGCACTGCGCCTGTGGTCGACGACTCTGGAAAGTCGGTCTGGTTGCCGCTGCAGAAATAGATCTTCTTCTTATCTGGGGAGAGGACAAGCGCGTGTGGTCCGTGCTCTCCCGCTTGATCCTTCAGCGGCACGATGTATTCGATCTTATCGTATTGATCGTCTCCATTGGAGTCGGTCAGTCGATAGACACCCGGACCTTGAGCGTCGGTCCCCTTGAGATCCTCAGTGCGGGCATTGATGTTGATATACAGGGAATCGAACGCGCACAACATGCCTTGCGCGTGTCCGATATTGATCTGCAATTGCTCCACCTTGGGTTCTTTGTCCCCGTTGAGCGTTAGGCGGTAGAGCTTGCCGTATTGATCACTGGCCAGAATGCGCCCTTTGGGATCGACGCACAGCGAGACCCAAGAACCCTGATCGGCCTTAGAGATGTTGTGTACCAAATCAACGCTGAACCCCGGGGGCATGCGAAAGGCACCGGCTGGGGCGTCGTCGGTAAAACCAGTAGTACTCGGCAACCAGCATACAGTTAACGCAGCCAGGAGCGTCAAACGGGGAAAAAAAAATCTGAGAATCATTGGTGCTTATTCCAGGAGACTGGGATGTAGGTGGGGAGTCCGATCCGTCAACGAGCTCTAACTATGAAAGAAAACCTCCCTTAGTGCAAGTTGCCCAGCCGCAGTTTTAAAAACTAGTTGGCAACTCCACTGTTTCGCTGGTCGCACAAACTACTTTATAATCCCCCGCACAGTACGTTAGCATAAAGCAGGTACGTTAGCATAAAGAAGGAAATAAGAGTCGGATCTTAAACGTAGCTGCGGTCGCCAGACCGCAGGAAGTCTACGTTCTAGCGAACGTAGCTACGACTGTTATTTCCCGAACGATGCTTAACCTTTTAGACTGGCAACATCGCTCCCCAGTTTTCGATCACCATCACCAACCCAATCCGAACGAGGCTGACGCATGGACACATTTTCTCATTCACAGAAACAACCCGCGACGATTAACTGGAAACAATTGGGAGACGAATGGTTGGTGGAAGACCCGCAAGTTGCGTTGGGATGGCCCGATGCGCGAGGGGACAGCGAGCGAGGGGAGAGTGACGCGACGAAGCGTCAACACCAACTCCGCGACTACTTGCACATGCAGCTTGCCGTAGCGGGGTTGTCGGTCCCCGAGCAACCCAATGAAGAATCTCTCTGGCGTCGCGGTTTGTTGTCGAGCTTGCGAGAAAAGAATCGCTTATTAGCTGGCCATCGCGCCGCAATTGATGTGCGGATTGAGACCTTTTTGCATGCGCACCTAGGCGATGCTCCGGTGGGGAGCCCATTGTCGCTACCGCACCCAACTCTGTCCCTGGATCGCCATGGGCTTGCACGACTGTTGAGCTTGCCGGCCGATCGCGACGAGTTCACTAACGAACTGTTGTCGAGCTATCGAGTTCACAATGGCGTGGTGCACAACCCGCGGGCCGACCGCCGCACAACGCAAGGGACCTTCCATGTTTGCGAAGGTGGGCTGCCGATACCTGGGGACAAACGAGCTATCCCCAAAGCGGTCTTTGCGCGTCTCTTCCAAGCCGCATGCCGACCGCCTGCGGAGTCATTGCAGCTCCCTTATTTGTCGACCACGGAAGGAACTCAGCAGGCCTTCGTATCCTTGTTAGTGCGTCCCTTGGTCTGTCCCGGCGTGGCCGGATTCTGTCGACACAAGTCGATGGAGATTCGCTTCTTCGCTCCGGGTGGATTGGTCAGCAATCTCGATTTTGTCGAATCGATATTTGGCAACGCTGGTGATCCGTCACTTCCCGAAAATGATGCGGGCTTGGATGTGCTGAATTGGTCGGGACATACTGGGTGCGTGATCTTAGCGCCCCATTTGTGTCACTTAACCAAATACGAACTGGGGCTCCCTCACTGGGAGGACGCAACAGAACGTCAGCGGGCCGACGCGATGTGCTATCGTGAAGAGGGCGAGAAGTACAATGATGGTAGCGCCTTCAAAGCGACTTGTCGCACCGAGGAGGGAGTGATTGTCACTCTGATCGCCGATAATTATTTCGGTTACTGCAAGAAGGAAGTTAAGACCCAGATCAGCTACGCAGCCAACCTGATGGGGAACGTCGAAGAGGAGCACGCCGGTGGCGCGTTAGCCTTCCCCAGTTGGTCCTTGGGGGACGAATTCCAAGTCAATAGTCAACGTTACAACGGTCGCACCTTTGCCGACGTCGCACGCGACTACAGTGATTTTGTAGAGATCCGCCCCGAGGGTTACGGCGTTGATCGCTTCTTGCCCGAGCGGTTGGTTTACATACCTGAGAATGCGCGGGCTTCACTCTACGATCAGAAAATTCACTGGGACCACCATGGCGTAGCGCACAACATCCCGCTTGAGCCGGGAAAGGTTTACATGGCCCCTAGCGGCTACCGCATTCGCATGGAAAAGCACCCCTCGGCCCTGTCGTGGAGATTGGTTGGGACCAGTGGCGATGGAAGCGTGTGCCACAAACCATGTACGGTCAGTGGCGGCGGCAAAAGTGAAATCAGCAAATCGTTGCGTGACTACATGCTCGGTGGTCCAATCTTCGTGAACGATCTGCATAGCGACTTTGCCAAGCTCGATGAGCTCTTTTCGCGGGACTATTCCTTGCGTTGGCGCACCGACTCACCAGACAAACCGGACTACGCAACTCGGGCCAGTCGTCCGCTGCTCGATCCCGGTCGCAGCTTGGGGAGCGTGATCAAACTGCTCACCCCCTCGCGCGACTACACCGATGAATACAACGCCTGGCTAAAAACGATTCCTGGTTCGCTGTACGCGATGGCTTTCGTTATTAAACGTTTCTGCAAGCCCGAGTGGGATGGCGATTGGCGCTCGCATTTCAGTGTCGATGTGGTCAATGGTGAACCTGGACACGAATTGAAATTCGACAATCGTAAGCTGTTGGGGATGTACCTCCGCGTGGGATTGGATAACCATCGCCGGTGGCAGACATATAAGCTGCGGCAAGATTTCGCGGCCGCGTACAAAATCCAACTCGAGGACGATATCACCGCGTCCGTTGTCGTCCCAGGACGATTTTTGAAGGGGCCATTTAAGCCTGCCGATAGCTACAAATTCGTGGCCAATTGCGAGTATCGTTTGTTCCAGCGCCCCGACGATGCCGTACACCGTGGTTTGGATAAGCAGACCGAGCTCGACATTTCGAGCTCGAACAATTTCTTCTGCAATTTCGAACCGCTCGATCGCACCGCCGGTGCGGAGTTGGTCTCTGATGTACTGAATTTCGATCTGTATTCGGAGCCCATGGCCGCCATGCTGCTTGATTTTCAGGCATCGGATTCCAGTTTTGTGGTCAGCTCGGCCCATCCACGCCTGGTGGATGGAAAGCCATCAAAGAACCCGCGTTATCTTCAGGATCGCCCCGACCTTTCGGCCCCCGAAGAGAGCTACATCACCCAGCGCAGCGTGCGACTGTTTCGAGGGTTGCCCGTCAATGAAGCGATTCACTTGCCGGTCACAGCCGTCCTCTCCGGTCGCCGCAATAACCCACCCGACAAAGCGGCTGGGATTCGTTCGTTGGCAGTCTACAATCCGATTCACTATCAAGAGCTCCCCGAACTTTTCATGGACTACATCTGTTCGCTAACGGGTAAAAGTCCGTCGACCACCGGAGCTGGGAGCGAAGGGGCACTGACCAAAAGCCCCTTCAATGCGCTACTTCCGATTCACGACTTGAACGCCGCACTAGTAAGCATGATTCTTACCGGACTGGGAGGTTTTTCCACTGCCGCAGGATTCATTGGGAGTGAAGTGGAAGTTGGGCACGACATTAGTTTGTTAGTCCCCGAACTCTGGTGTCGCCTGACAGCGACCGAGAAAGATCCAAAGTCACTGATCGCGCAGGGGATGCTACAGAAGCTCGAAGACTACGAGTATCAAGGCCGCAAGATCTTGGCCAGCCGCTTGGGTTATCGCATTACGGTCCGCTTCGTGCGCCGTTTCTTCGGGCGTCTGTTCGACAATCCCGATAAGGTTCTCGATACTCGCATTCTATGCCCTGAAACCCAAGACGAAGAGGCGTATGCTGACGGGATCGAGCACATCGTCGAGTCACAAACGAAAGTTGCCCAGCAGTATTTTCAAGATGGGAGCTACGAGCTAGCTTGCCCACCGCTGCAAGCATTGTTGTCAATCATGGTCGAGGGACACTGGAACGGTCAAGCGCTCGACGCTCCAGCCGTGCGTCAACTATTCACCCGCGAAGAGCTGTTAGCCAGCGATTGGTACGCTCAGCGACTGAGCGCCAAGCAGTCGGCCGACATCCGCCTCTGGACGCGCCATCAGAAATACTTGAAACAGTTCTGCGCCAAAGCGACACATGGCGAGGTCGTCGAGCGTATGAACCTGCCAGCCAGAATCGAGCAAGCTGCAGAGCGATTGAATTTCTTCCAGACCGACGAATACCTTGCCCGCATCGCTGGGACGTTGGGGACAGATCCAGCACTCATCAAGCCCAATCTCGTCCGCAAGCCTCAACTCGCGGGCTCTGCAAAAGTTCGGTGAATTAAATCCCCTTAGCATCGTGCGGGAAATAACTGTCGTAGCTACGTTCGCCAGAACGTCGACTCTCTGCGTTCTGGCGAGCGCGGCTACGTATATGATCGGACAGTCATTTCCCGACCGTAACTTAGCTTTAGGGAGCCATCAAGGTGCTATGATCACCTGCATTCCCCACAGTTGAAGGTACGACCACGCTACCTTAAGAGCAAGCGAAGAAATGAAAAAGGTTAGAAAATGGAAGGTTAGAAGATTTAAAATGCGGTAGGGAAAGTCAGGTGAATTAGTACTTCATTCTTGGGATTCCGTCCGAACTGGTTCTCTGTTCGGGCTCCCAGGCCTGCCTGACATTTTCTAACCTACCATTTTTTAACCTTCATTTCACCGACTCCAGCCTGACGATATCGGGCGTGACATTGATCCAGTGAAACCAAGTCAGTCGAGCCACTTGGCTCATGCGGGCTAAATGCGTTCGATAATCACATTGCCCTGTTTCCATTGAGGTTACGACAAACGCTTCGTCATCGGCAACCAAATCGAAATTTTGAAAGACATTCCGATCTGCCCAGACTCGCTTGGCTTCCGTCCAACCGATGTTGGCGACAAGACATTCCGCGTAGAGTGAGTTGGACAACTTTGTGCCGAGGTCATGCAGCATCTCGGACAATGTATCGCATAGGGTTCGCGGGCCTCGGTATTCACGCGAGTCAATCTCAAAAACTCGCCTTTGACTCAAGGTGTCAGAGCAATTGACAAATTTGGATTCGACTTTGTGATTTCGGAAGTTGATGATCTTTGCGCGAGTTGCATTCAGTAGACGAAGATAGTTCAAGACTTGGCCGATGTGAGCTTGGTTGATCGAGGCGACTGCTTTCAATTCGTAGACGCCCATTTCGTCCATGACAAGGTCAAGCCGATAGGTCTTGGAATAGTTGCCGAATGCAACTGTCACAGGAACTTCACGCTTTGCTTTTGCGAAGATGGCGAGAAGTCTTGCGTGCATGCCCGCTTGATAGACCTGTTCGTCCCAACGGCAACCAATATCGTTATGGATCGCGAAGGCGGTCGGCATCACTCTGTAATCCAGGCTAGCGAATTGCTCACTTGACAATCGCAGAACCTCGATCGGGCAACGAACGGGCATGGTGGAACTGATGGAGTGCGGGATATGGTTAGAAGATGGAAGGTTAGTAGATTTAAAATGCGGTAGGGAAAGTCAGGTGAATTAGTACTTCATTCTTGGGATTGCGTCCGAACTGGTTCTCTGTTCGGGCTCCCAGGCCTGCCTGACATTTTCTAACCTACCATTTTTTAACCTTCATTTCACCGACTCCAGCCTGACGATATCGGGCGTGACATTTCGACATCGCTTGTTAGAACCGGTGGCCCCGCTGCGGACCGTCTCGGGTCAACGTCAAAATTTCAGGGCCGTCTTCGGTCATCAGCACAGTGTGTTCAAACTGAGCCGATAACCGACCATCGCGAGTGCGAACAGTCCATCCGTCCCGTTTGTCCAGTCGAGTAAAGCGTGTCCCCGCATTGATCATCGGTTCGACAGTAAAGCACATCCCAGGGAGCAATCGCTGCGTTCGCGATTTGCGGTCGGGAAAGTGTGGAATGTTGGGAGGCTGATGAAAGACCTGCCCCAAACCATGCCCCACGTACTCGCGGACCACCGAAAAACCACGACGATGCGCCTCAGCCACAATCGTGTCGCCAATCGTGCTCACCGGACAACCTGGATAGAGGGCTTCGATGGCTAGGTGCATGCAGTCGAATGCGGCTTGCGTCACCGACACCGCCTCCTCGCCACCCTGGCCAATGATAAACGTTTCCGACTGATCTCCATGCCAACCATGCACCACACTCGTCACGTCGACATTGATGATGTCCCCTTCACGCAGTCGAGTCGCATCAGGGATGCCATGGCAAATCACATCATTAATGCTGGTGCAGCAGCACTTGGGATAACCCATATAGCCCAGTGTGGCAGGGGTATGGCCGTGGTCGAGTGTGAATTGCTGAATCAATTCATCGATTTCGGCGGTGGTCACGCCAGGGAGCATGACTTTCCGCAATTCATCCATGAGTTGCGCATTGAATTGTCCCGCCAGTCGCATCTTCTCGCGCCCCTCGTTTCCCAGTAGCAGCTTGCGGGGGCTTTTTTCTTTTTGCAACATTTTGTCTTCGGTGCTGGCAAGAGTCTGACGGTGTTCATGCGATAGTCGCTGATCGCTCCGCCGATCAGTGGTTTTCACGTTTGGATGGCTTCAGTATATCTCCCGAGAGGGCACTCTGGAAAGCCGCGCCTCGGAAAATGGTGGTCGCTATTTAATTAGCGTCACCGTTCACGCTTGATTGTGACAGTAGAACAATTGTCCCCAATTGTTCAGGGTTCTCCCCAATTGTTCCGGGTTTTGACGGGGGTCAGTAATCCGAGCCATTAAACCATTGAGGCAATGGTTCTACTCTTAAACCATTGCGACAAAGGTTCTACTCTGAATCAATGACTACGTTTACCCTGAACGGTTGCAAAATAACGCAGCTTTTGGGGGTAGCACACATAGGATGTTTTCGTCGCTGAGCTGCGAGCCACTTTGCGCTAGCGGCCAGTGCATGGGGGCTGGGGAAAAGAGGCATTTTCTGCTACAATTACCGGGCTTTCAGCCGCGCTGACAAGCACGTGAAAACTCTTCACGCAATTCGGCCCATAATTAGGATCCGGCGGCCAGCCGGAAATGAACGGATGAGCGACGAAAACAAATCTGCGAGCACGCCCGGTGATGACGAGATCGCAAGCACAGCCTCCAGTTACGACTCGGCCGACCTCAAGCACCTCAGCGATATCGAACACGTCCGCGAACGACCGAGTATGTATATCGGTGACACGACGCTCAAGGGGCTCCATCACTTAGTCTACGAAGTGGTCGACAATTCGATCGACGAAGTGATGGCCAAGCACGCCAAGGCCGTTTCGGTGCAAATCAACTCCGACGGATCAGTCACTGTCGAGGACGATGGCCGAGGAATCCCAGTCTCGCGGCACAACCAGCTCACTGAAGAGTTGGAACGCGAAGTCAGTACGCTCGAAGGGGTGATGACGGTCCTCAAATTCGGTGGAAAATTCGAAAAGAAAGCCTACGAAACTTCGGGCGGCTTGCACGGCGTGGGGGTGACGGTAGTCAATTTCCTATCGCAATGGTGCGAAGTAGAAGTGGCCCGCGAGGGACACGTCTGGACACAGAGCTACGAACAGGGTGTGGCCACCGCCCAAGTCGCCAAGGGGCATACGACCACCAAACGTGGCACTAAAACCACGTTCAAGCCCGATGGCTCGATTTTCATCAATACCAAATTCAACTACGACACGCTCTATAAACGTCTGCAGGAATTGGCCTTCCTCAACAGTGGCGTGCGCATCAAGTACTTAGATGAACGCGTCAACGAAGGGGACGAATTCTTCTACGAACGCGGGATCATCGAATTCGTCGAGCATATGAATCGCGCCAGTGATGTGGTGCATCCTGATGTAATCCTAGTCGCTGACACGCGCGACGGTGTGAGCTTCGAAATCGCACTGCAGTATTCAACAGAGTACACCGAGAATGTGCAGTCGTACGTCAACAACATTCACACTGTCGAAGGTGGTACCCACGTCTCGGGCTTTCGCTCCGCCCTGACGCGCGTCTTGAACAACTACGGCAAGAAAGAAGGTCTCTTTAACAAAGATCAAACTCCCACCGGCGACGACTTCCGCGAAGGGCTAACGGCCGTCATCAGCGTCCGTGTTCCCCATCCTCAATTCGAAGGACAGACTAAGACCAAGCTCGGCAATGGCGAAGTGGAAGGGATCATCAATGGGGCTGTGGGGGAAGCCCTGCAGAAATACTTGGAAGAAAGCCCCAAGAATGCCAAACTGATCGTCAAGAAAGGCATGCTCGCCTGCGAAGCTCGCGAGGCGGCTCGCAAGGCCAAAGATCTACTCCGCAAACGCAAGGATGCCCTCAGCGGCGGTGGCCTGCCGGGTAAACTCCGAGATTGCATTAGCAATAAAATGGAGGAGTGCGAGGTCTATCTGGTCGAAGGCGACTCGGCGGGTGGGAGTGCCGAAGGTGGTCGCTTCCGCGATTTCCAAGCCATCTTGCCCCTGCGCGGTAAGATCATCAACGCCTACAAGAGCCGCGAAGATAAGGTGTTGGCCAACGAAGAAGTACAGAGCATGATCCAGGCCATTGGCTGTGGCATTGGCGTCGATCAAGACATCGCCAAGCGACGCTATAACAAAGTCATCATCATGACCGATGCCGACGTCGATGGTTCGCACATTCGTACTCTATTGCTCTGTTTCTTCTATCGGCAGATGTATCACTTGGTGGCCGGTGGGCACGTCTACTTGGCACAGCCACCGCTCTTCCGCGTCGTGCGCGGCAAGTCGACACGCTACTATGTGCAGACTGAGGAAGAGATGAAGACCCAGTTGATGGAGCGCGGCTTAGCCGATTGTTGGTTGGAAATGGATGACGCGCGACGCATCGACGGTGACGCCATGCGAAAACTGTGTGCTACCCTGTCCGGCATGGAGGAAGCCCTGTTAGCCCTAGAACGGCGCGGCGTAAGCCTCAAGCTACACGCCGAACGAATCGACCCCGAGACCAATCGCCTACCTATCTTTTTGCTGACCGTCGGCAACGATACACATTGGTTCTTCACCCGCGAAACGCTCGAATCGTTCATCGAACAACATAACTTGACGCTCGAGTCCAAGACCGAAACAGAAGAACCGCCAGCAGAAACAACAGCCGAAGGTACCCTGCCAACCGCAGAGCAACCCGACGCGCCGGAGCGACTGCTGGCTCACTTTGTCGAGATGCACGAAGTCAAGACCATCAATGCGGGACTCAAGGCATTGGTCGATCATGGTTTCACCATTCAAGACCTAATTCCCGAACAACGCACCGGCACCACGGAATCGAAATTTCACTTGAACCGAGAAGAGAATCGTTCGGGAATTGACGATCTTCGTTCCCTGCTGCCAGCCATCCGCTCCGCCGGTGAAAAAGGGATGCAGGTCACGCGGTTTAAGGGACTGGGTGAAATGAATCCTGAAGAACTTCGCGAAACGACACTCGATCGCTCCAATCGTACACTCGTCCAAGTTACCTTGACCGATGCTGCTGCCGCCGATGAAATGTTTCGCATCCTCATGGGTGACAAAGTCGAACCGCGGCGACACTTCATCGAAAAGCACGCTTTGGAAGTCAGAAATCTAGACGTTTAGTTGTCCTGGGCAGTCACACCTCAGGATTTCTGACCAACTGCGAAAACGGAACTCCCCCACGGCATTCTGAGACCTGCATGCAGCAAGCGATTCTCGACGCTCATCGCTTGGCCCAAAACTTGATTCGTCCAACGGTTCGCGGGCTTCAATGCCGAAGCTACGCTAGTCGCCTCCTTGCTCGGGCACAAAATGGATGGCAGCCGGCTGGCGACAACCAATGGAAAGAGTAGACACAATCGATAGGTGACCAACCGTGGGGTCAAGCCGATGTCGACCAAGAACCGGCGAATGTCTCGGCCCACGAAACGCTGGCGAGTTCCAATGGCCAGATCGTGATTACTGCGCAGCCAGTTATAGGCAGGTACGTTGACCAGTAGTAAACCTCCGGGTGCCATCCGCTCGACGATTGAGCTCATGCCAGCGTGCGCTGCGGCCAAGCCCGGAATATAGAGCACATCGCAACTGAGGACGATGTCGTAACTGTCACAATGCAGCTCCGGCTGGCATACGTCCGAAGCATAAACATCTGCCTCGGGAACTTTTTTCTTGGCCCACGCGATGGCTTGCGGGGACGGATCGAAGCCACCCACATAGCGCGGTGCCAGCAGCCCATGCAGGAAACGCAGATTCTCACCCGTACCACATCCCGCATCGAGCACTCGTGGTTGGTCAGGTAGGGACCGACCGAATCGTTGGATCGCTTGCCCAAGTATTTGCCGCAATCCACGATACCACCAATGCTCGGCCTCAACCGAAGCCATCATTTCAAATTCGCGAGGATTCATGTTTTTCTTTTGTGCGAATTGCATTCGGGCTGCCCCCCCACTGCACCGCGCACCACACTAATCACGCGTTCAACTTCATCATCTCGCAAGGTCGGATACATTGGCAAAGACAAAATCTGCGCCGCGGCTAGCTCCGTGCATGGCAGATCGCCGGCGCGATATCCCAGAAACTCGTAAGCCGGCATCAAATGAATCGGCTGCGGATAGTGAATGCCATGACCGACTCGTGCACTCCGCAACGCCGCGCTCAATTCATCGCGCATGGATGTGCGAACCACGAATTGGTGCCAAGCATGCGTGCAGTTGGGGACGAGCGGAGGCAATTCAAGTTGGCAATCCGCTAAGCCTTGTCGATAGTGGTCGGCGATGCGCTGTCGAACCAGTTGAGCTTCCTGGAAATATCTCATCCGCACCCGCAATATGGCTGCTTGCAGTTCGTCGAGCCGACTACAGACCCCTTCTCGATGTGCAACACGATCTCCTCTAAATCCATATTGTCGGAGTTCGCGCAGTGCTTCTGCCAATGTATCGGAGTGGGTGACGCACATGCCGCCATCGCCAAAAGCAGCCAAGTTCTTGGTGGGGTAAAACGAATAGCAACTTATCTCCGCCCACTGGGCCACGTTCCGCCCGGCAATGGCGGTGCCGTGCGCCTGAGCGCAATCACCAATCACCACTAAGCCTCGACGCGCGGCCAGGGCATTGATGGCGTGCATATCGGCCCCTTGTCCATGCAGATGGACTGGCAGCACACAGCGAACATGTTCTGACTCGCTAGATTGCAGTAATTCGTCCAATCGCTCCACCGACATTTGAAGTGTTCCCGGGTCGATGTCGACAAATAGTGGTCGAGCGTCGATGGCACGAATTGCGGAAACAGTGGGGACCGCCGTATTGGCTACCGTGATCACGCCATCACCACTGGCGATACCACAGGCGCGCAGCGCTAGGCTCAAGGCATCAGTGCCTGAGGCCACTCCAATCGCGTGCTTGACACCCACCAAGGCGGCAAACTCTCGCTCGCAGGCCAGCACCTCCGCTCCCAAAATCAACGCACCTGAGTCGATCACACTTGCAATCGCTGCATCAATTTCACCACGATAACACTGTAGTTCGCGCAAATAGTCAAAAGCCGCAATCGGAGACGCGTCGATCGGCTCGGACTCAACCATTGCTCCACCTCTTCGGACGCGCACGAAAATATTTCATAGTCGCTTCGACTCCCACGTCCAACGCCACTTGCGGCGACCAACCAGTGGCATCATGGAAGCGGCTGAAATCGGCGATATAGTCACCAATGTCAATCGCCTTACGCGAGGCGGGGAAATCGATGCATTCAAAATCGAACTCGGCGAGTTGTTGCAACAGTTTGACAACATGCAACAGACTATGGCTCTGTGGATGCCCAAGATTGAAGGACTCTCCCCACAGTGCGTCGCCACTGGTCGCCGCCAGCAAAAATGCCTCGACCACATCGCTGGAAAAATTGAAGTCACGTCGCTGCAAACCGTCGCCGTAAAGCTGAATCAGCTCACCCCGCAATGCGCGACGAATGAATACTCCCATGAATCCCTTTTGCCCACTATCCAAATCCATGCGTGGTCCGTAAGTATTGGTCAATCGCAGACTAACCGTCCGCATGTTGTAGACCCGATGATACAAGGCAAAATACATTTCAGCGGCCAAGTTGCTGACACCATTTGCGTCGGCTGGTACCAAAGGATGTTCCTCAGATACTGGTAGAACTTGGGGACGTCCATAGATCTGTCGTGTTCCAGCGAACACCAGCCGCGCTTCGGGGTTGTTCAGTCGACATGCCTCGAGCAACGATAGCTGCGCGCGGCAGTTGATATCCAAGTCGGTTAGCGGATCTTGCATGCTTTCCAAGTGACTGACTTGACCAGCCAAACTGAAAATCACATCGTGTCCGCGGACCAAGTAACGAATGCTGTGGGCATCGCGAATGTCGGAGAAGTTGACCGTCACCTTGTCGGAAAACTCGGCCAAATTATCGAGCGTCGCGCCGTAACGCGGGATCATCGAATCGACGAGTGTCACTTCTGCCCCGAGTTGCACTAATTCTGCGGCCAAGTTACTCCCCAGAAATCCGACGCCACCCGTAATTAAGATACGCTTGCCACTATATTCATTAAGATTTATGTTGATCTTTTGATTTTGCATAACGCTCGACAAAGATTGGTCGTCCGCCTGTGTGCAAGAAGACTCGCCCCACGTACTCGCCGATGGTCCCCAATACGATTAGTTGCACCCCAGCAAATAAGATTATGCACGCAATAGCGGTTGGAATCCCGACCGTTACGGTCGGATTTAGCCAAATCTTATCAATTACGATACCGAAAAGAGCCAGAACTCCGATTAGGCAAGAAAAAAAGCCGAGCAAGATGGTAAATCTCAGTGGCAGAATCGAGAATCCTAAAAACATGTTGAGCCAGAGGCTTACCAGCTTACGGAGAGTGTATCCCGACCGGCCCGTCATCCGCTGGTCGTGCTTCACGTCGATTTGACCAGCGCGTGAAGTTGCTTGGAAGATTAAGCCGTCGATATACGGAAAAGGGCCGTGATACTTGATGATCTCCTGCACCACAAACCGCTGCATGACCTTGAAGCTAGAAAGATACAAATCGGGGGGCTTGCGCAACATCCAATTGGCCATGCGGTCATTGAAACGGCTCCCCAGTTTTCTCCACCAGTTGTGTTTCCGCTGCTGATAGCGACCGAAGACAACATCCAAGTCGTTTGCCCGCAAGTACTCCAGCATCCGCGGGATTTCTTCCGGAGGGTTCTGCGCGTCATCATCCATAATGGCCACGAAGTCGAAGCGCGCATGGTTCAATCCGCACATCACCGCATTATGTTCGCCGAAGTTTCGTGACAGCTGAATAAATTCGACCTCGCCGGGATATTGTGCGTGCAGCGCCAGGCAAACCTCTTCCGAATTGTCGCGCGAACCATCGTTGATGAGTACGATCTGCAGACGGTACTGCGCAAAAGTGGCTCGAACTCTTTCGACAACTGCCGCAATGGAATGCGCTCCATTGTAGACTGGAATCACGATCGAGATTTCAGGTGGCGTCATGGCCGATGCTCCTTGCTAAGCAACCGTATTTCATGCTCGCCCCCAGTTGCCCAAGCGCGCCACCGCAATCTCCCCACTTCATTCCAGCCTTCGCGCGGTCCGATTGCCAGGGCCATCTGGGCATGTCCGCTCCACCACTGCGTCGCATCTCCCTGACGCGGCATCGTTTCATAGTCCTCCGCCGAACGATACCAAGCATTGATATCGCGGCCACCGTCGATCTCTTCGGGCTTTAAACCTTCGGACAACCAAGTCTCCACTTGCTGCCAACGCACTTGATTCCACACCAGAAAGTCGCGCGCAAAGATGATTGACATCGCTAACTGCGCTATCGATAGTCCGCTAGTCAGCCAGCGATACTCCCATTTCACGCAACCAACCAACTCGGGCACAATCGCAAACACGATCGGCAACAGCAACATCCAGTAGCGATCGAGTACTCCGGTGCTGACCGATAGAATTACTAGCGACATCGGCACCGCGGTCGCGAACAATCCGAAGGTAATCGCGGCGTTTGACGCATCGCTACGCGTCTTACCGAGCCAATCGAAAATGGATGGAACCAGACAGGATATCAACGCTCCCAAGTTCAAGATCGCGATGACAGTCAGCCCGGCCCACATCCAATTGGGCCACACCACTCCACCCATATCTCCCCACCGCTCGGGCATTTCGAAGTCACTCAGGAAGATCGGCCCGAAATGAGCATTGGCCATAACCGTCCCAGTCGCGCTGGTCAGACACGCGCGCCCCTGCGTCGCAACCAATGGCAATAACCACAGCACGACGACGCCAATTGCCGCAATCAGTGACCAACGTTGTGCGGTAGATTGAAGTTGTGCGGTAGATTGAATACGACTAGCCTCTTGAGCTTGTACACTTTCTCGATAGTGGCCAATTAGCACAGGAAGCACCGGCAGTGTAAGAAACCCCATGAGGATGCCGACACCGTACACGTTAATGGCATTCTGATACCAATTGAAGCCGTGCGGTGCGACGACGTGCAACCGCCCTTCTTCACCGAAGAAACCGTCGCCGAACACCAACCATCCAGATTCGAACAGTAGCACCGCCACGGCGGCTGGCGCAACGCTGGCGACGACTCCCCACCACCAATTCTTTCCAATCAACCCACCGCGCATCCATAACCACGTCAATGCAGCGACAGGGAAGCCACAGAATAGGACGTGCGTTTGTCGCATCCAGAATGCAACTCCGACCGCCAACGAGCCGCATAGCAACCACTTCGCGGCACTTTTCATGTGTGCCGATTCACACAGTCCGCGTCGGAAGAAGAAGATCGAAAACACTCCCCAACTCGTCGCTGGCGCGTCGGTCATGAACGTGAACCCATGGGCGAAGCAGAGTGGATTCGCAATGAAGACACTCCCCCAAAAAAATGCAAACCATCGCGAGCTGCCCGCTGCGCGCGCCAGCGCATAAACGGCCAGTGCGGCCAACCAGAGCTGAAGTATCACCGCCAGAAATAAATTGTGGTACGAAAATCCGATCAACCAAGTCAGGGCGCCACCGATGATCACATGCGCCACCGAACTGGCCGACAATTCCCCCGATTGTCGCACCAATTGAAATCGCGATTCCTCCGCCAGTATCTGTGCGGGGCGTCCGTAGAACGGGTCATCATTGGTGGGGTAGCCACCTAGCCCCGCAAACCAGCACCAACAGGCGAGTAGTGGCCAGCCCAGGCACAGCGCCCATAGATCGAGTCGGTTGAGTCCAGGCCAAGGTCGACAAGCATTGATCGAAGCGGAGTCTAAGCGCATGTTGATTCGCAAAAGGTGAAAAACGGTCAGCGGTCATTGCGTCTTGGTGAGCTCCATCACCAACACCGGATAGGGTAGCGGACGCAATAGTTTTGGATACAGGTGCGATTGGACTCTGGGAAATACCTGTTCGGCTAAACGCAGGTAGCCCTCTGCATCGCGCACGAATTGCCCACGATCCATACTCAGCACCCACCGGGAGAGGATACTTTGCCGAGGGTAGTAGCAGCCGTCGAGCGTACATAGCCGACCGCCAACCTTAAGCGCTCCACGAGCGACCCGCATGAGCTCAAGAGCTTGTGCGTCGTTTAAGTGATGAAGCACCCCCGAGCTATGGACCAAATCGAAAGTTCCCGGATGTTCCAAGTTGCTTTCGGTCAATAGTCCACAGGTAAAGTGGCTGTTCGGAATGTTTCGCGCTCGAGCTCGCTCAATATAAGTTGACGACGGGTCCCAGCCATAATACTCAACCTCCGGAAATGACGGAAGCATGTCTCCCGTCCCACAGCCAATGTCCAAAACCCGCCAGCCTGGTAGCGGTCGTAAGTGGTCGCGGACGTAACACTGTCGACAACGCACGCCGCCAGCCAAGCGCTGGAACGCATCGTAGACAATCGGTAATTCCAGCAAACGACGAATCAACATGTACAGGCCGTGAATTTAGAGCCAACTATTTCGGCAGTTTCCCAGCGGCCCAGAGGGTGCCACGGACCAACGCGACTTGGAAAGGTTTCTCGGCAAACGTTTCGTTGCTATGTCCGTAGGTCGTGCCGAACACACGCGACTTGCCGTACTCGTTGACCCAGAAGCACGGGTTGGAGCTCCCATCCTTTTCGCTTACAGAAGTAGCCAATGGCTTCGCACTGGGCCACAGCGTTTCGATGATATACAACTCGTCCATGGGAGTTACCCAATCGTTGGGGAAGCCTTGCATGATAGGATGATTTGGCTCAACCACCTTTACCGGGTACTTGGCTTGATGGTCGTGTCGACGACTGGTCACTCCCAAGAACTCTCGCCAATCGTCCACTTGCGACGCGCGATAGGTGTGCATCGCACAGTGAATCACCACCGCGTTGGTTCCAGACTTGTGGGCCTGAGTGATCTTGCGAATGTAGTCTTCTCCCTTGGTGTTGGCGAAACACTCGTTGTGAATTACAACATCAAATCCAGCTCCCCACTGGGGGTCGTCGTACAGATCAATTTCGGCTTCCGTTCCAGAGCCACCCTCATTGACTACCTTCCACTCCGCTTCCACGCCCTGCTCCTTAAACGCCTCCTGCATGGCTTTGGTTTGGTATTCGTAGTCGTGACAGCAGCCACCGGTGACCAGCAGAATCTTCACTGGCTCCGACTTCACTGGCTCCGCGCCGCGGGCTGGCAGATTAAATTGCGACAGCCACAACAGGCCGCAGATCGTGAGTGAAAGGTGACGCATGGCGTAAGACTCCCAGATGGTAAATGTGAGCAGTTGAGTTACGATTGGCTTGGATCATCGAGCCACAATTTGGTCGGAAATAGCAAAGGCAATTTCCATGGCCTGTTCGTAGTTTAGCCGAGGATCGCACGTAGTATTGTAAGCGGTGTGGAGATCGTCTTCGGTCAGGCCGCCGGCCCCCCCCAAGCATTCCGTCACATTCTCGCCGGTTAGTTCGAGGTGTACTCCTCCCAAACGCGAGCCACACTCGCGGTGGACAGCAAACGACGTCTTTAACTCCGACAGTACATCGTCGAAGCGACGCGTCTTGTGGCCCGAATTGGTGGAAACAGTATTGCCGTGCATCGGATCGCAGATCCACAGCACGCGGACGTCACTCCGCTGGATCTCTTCGACGAGCGGCGGTAGCACCTGCCCCACCTGCACGCTCCCCACGCGATGAATCAGCGCGACCCGACCAGGTTCGTTCCCGGGATTCAACAAGCGCACCAAATCGACGATCTCTTGTGGTTTGGCGGATGGACCAATTTTGATTCCCAGTGGATTGCGGATTCCGCGCAGCAATTCCACGTGAGCTCCGGAAATCGCCCGCGTCCGCTCCCCGATCCATGGAAAGTGAGTCCCAAAGTTGTACCAGCCGGTGCCGCGCACACTTTGTCGAGTCAACGATTGTTCGAATTGCAGGTGGAGCGCCTCGTGCGACGTATAGAAATCGACGCGACGCAGGTCGGCCAGCGGCCCCGGCGCGATCGATTCAATAAAGCACAGAGCGTCCCCAAGCGAGCGGACCATCTGCTGGTAACGCTCTCGCTCGGGGCTGTCAGCCACAAAATTCAAATCCCAGTTTTCGGGATGATGCAAATCAGCAAAGCCTCCCTCGCTTAATGCCCGAATGAAGTTGAGCGTCACTGCCGCTCGTTCATAGCCGCGGAGTAGCAACTGTGGATCGTTGCGGCGGTGATCGTGCGAAAAGGGCGCGCGATTGATCAAATCACCACGATACGAAGGGAGCGTTTGGCCATCGCGGCTTTCCGTGCTGCTGCTCCTCGGTTTGGCGTACTGCCCCGCGATCCGCCCAATCCGCACTAATTTTTGCCGCGAGCCAAAAATGAGAACCAACGACATCTGCAGCAACACTTTGAGCTTGCTAGCGATCGACTCCGATTGGCAATCGTCAAACGATTCGGCGCAGTCCCCCCCCTGCAAGACCCACGCTTCGCCTACTTGAGCGCTGCCGATCTGGGCTCGCAGTCGATCGACCTCCCAACTGGTAACCAGTGGTGGGAGCCGTCGCAGCACCGCCAAGACTTCGTGCAACTCTTCCTCGTCAACGTATTCAGGTTGTTGACTGGCGGTATAGTTCTTCCATGAATCGGGGGCCCAGGGGGTGCGCATCGAGGTATTGGCTTCTGGCAAGGTTGGAACTAGTGGCGGAGTGTGTGACCGTAAAGGGGCAAGTTTCCTACGGTTACATCCGATCAAGCTAGCTAAGTTAATCAGCCAGCTCGATTTATGCTACTCCAACCTGTAGCGACCCAACCTGTAGCGACCCAGTCCCTAGCGGGCTAGTTCGGAGAGCAAGGCGCGTAGGACCAGCCGCCCGAACTCTCCTCCCGTACCGCTACTGCGCGATGGCAGAGGGGGGGCGAAAGGGTTCGCTTGAGGGCCAGCCCAGCCAGGTGGCGGAGCTGGGGTGGAGGGGGAGCCAGTCGCATAGCCATTCCCGATCCTCGCATCCCCAGGCCTAAAATCTCTGTGTCCGCCGATCGCTCCGAAGGAGTACGGGGACGGAGCAGGGGGAAGCTGACCCAGTGTCCGGCCGGAAGCTCGCCGGCCTTGCGCCAACCAGCACTCGATCGCTTCCAGTGTGTGGGCAAATTCAACGTGTGAGCTCTCCAGGCTAAGCATGACCGCCGAGCATTCATGCAGGCGGCAATTGGATCGAATTCCAATAGTCGTCCGCTCCAGCCAAAGCGAAGTCTCACGCAACGCGCACTCAATAGCGCCGACGTCGTGTGGGCACTCCAGCTTTTCGACCAGCTCCGCGATGGCCGTTTCCAGGCGGCAGATATAACGATCGGTCGCGGGATCGACTCCGTGCGCACCCAATTCACTATGGAGCTGGCAGGCGGCTCGCCGAAGTGCAGTTGCTTCCGAAAGCGGATGGGCGTGCGCTCCTCTAGCGGTGCCACCTTCGAATACGCTAAGTGAAATTAAAAACATAACAGTCCACCAGGCAATCTTTTGCATTGCTTTCCCCCTTGAAAACCTGAGAAGATTTGGGGGGTTCCACCCCCAGTCGACCCAACCCAATTCGCGTCCGCCACCTCCGTCATGGCCGCTATTTTAAAAACAGCAGTCGACATCTAATGCACACTTCGCGCCAAAGTGACCTCGCGTTGCTTTATTCGATTTTTCATGTGCAAACTACTAATCAGCCATGTCTTTCGCAGTCGGATCGGTTCGCGTAGACGGATCCAAGGAGTGGTGATGATGTCATTGTGACATCTGCGATGTCAATGTTTTCGTGTTCTGCAGTTGGTTTTGATTGCTATTGCGGCCAATGCTCCCTTTTCGGTAATGGTCTCAGTAGCACTTGCTCGACGGCGGGCTGAGTGCGAATCAACCCGCCCCCTGTGTGGCGAGCAGGGGGGATCGCGGGTGTGCTGAATGGCAATTGCTGGCATTTTTTCAGAAAAACGACGGGCGGCTTAGTTGGACACTTAGTTTTCTGTCGGCTGGCGACTGCCTAGAAAGCAGGCAAGTGATCGGGTGACCTTCTGCGGGCATAGCTGCTCGCGGATTGAGCACGTGCGGGTCAATGCCTGTAACTGCTAGCAAACAAACGACTTAGGAAAAGGCGTTTGCTTGCCTTTGAAGATGTAAGGCGAACACCGAACGTATGGAAGTTCGGCGGAACGGATTTCTCGCAAACAAGAACCAATGAGGACGAAATGAATCCAAATTCCTACCAACCCACTTTCCAACAGTCGCACCCCAACCCTTTTTCTAATGCTAGCAATACTGGCGGCCGGGATCAGGGTGGCTATCGTGCCGCTTCCAACCCTTCCTCAGCCGGTGTGTTGGGAGGACCGAGTCCGGGAACTTCTATGGCTCCCCCGCAATCGGAAGCATCGCCCGCACCAGAGTCGCTGGGGAACCCAAGCCCTCATGAGGACAGGCTGGCTGGGACCGGTAGTGATGCTAGCAATAGGCTGGCCTTGGAGCTAAAGCAATTCACAACTATAGCCAGCAAACTTCGCCAGGAGCTGGTCCCCGCACCGAATTTTAGCGAGCGTTGCCAGCAGGCCTTCGATGTGGCCAATGACCTCTTCGGTAACGCGCCAACCTGGATCTGCTTCTATCGGGAGCTGATGGGTGGTAACGGTATGCTGCACATGCTTTTTGAGAGCAACAAGGATTTCGGTGCGTTCCTGCGAACCGATCAGCATCACCAAATTCAATTGATGCTCACCGCGCTCCGCAGTCGCGACCTGCCGGAGAACGACCCCAACGATCCGCAGCGAATGATTACGGTGCGGCTTCCTAAGAGCTTGCACGAAGCGATGTGTGAGGAGGCAGGTCGGCTAAATATCAGCGTCAATCGACTCTGTATCTCGCGGATGCTGCAGTTGCTCGACCCCGAAATGATCCCCGAAACCCATTCCAAACCTCGGGGTCGCAAACCGCGAACACGTACCAAGCCAGCCTCAACCAGCGGTCTCACAGCGGCTAGCTCTCCGACGAACTAGTTCCACGATTGAGCTGGGAGTGCCATGAGCTTTCAAATCGAAATCAGCCAATACTTTGGGCCGCTTGATCTGCTCCTGCATATCGTGCGGCGCGAAGAATTGTCGCTCAGCGAGATTCCTTTGGCCCAAATCGCCAACCAGTATCTTGAGTATTTGGAAGTCCTGGTCGAGCTGTCGATCGACGATGTGGCCGACTTCATAGAGGTCGCCAGCATATTAGTCGAAATGAAGGCCAAGCAGGCAGTCCCCAATCAAACCGACTCGGCCAATGGGGAGGCGGCAGAGCTTCCACCCGATGAAATCTCGGACGATCTCGTAGCCCGGTTGTTCGAGTATCGCCGCCTGCGCGACGCCAGTAGCGTGTTGGATGAACAGGGGGAGCGTTGGCAGATGCACTACTCCCGCTTGGCCAACGACCTCCCGCCGCGCCGCACCGAATTGGGTGATCAACCGCTAGAGCCGTTGGAGGTGTGGGATCTAGTCAGCGCCTTTGGCAGGATACTGCGTGAACGCCAGCCCCCTTCGTCGGCAACTGTGGTTTATGACGACACTCCAATCCATGTCTACATGGAGCGAATTCATGGGCTCGTTTCTCAACAAAAGCGGGTAGAGCTGACTACGCTCTTTGAGCCTGGAATGCACAAGAGCGCTTTGGTGGCCATGTTCTTAGCGACGCTCGAATTGACTCGCCACCACGGCTTGAGCACAGACCAACATGATGCTGGGCATCCTTTGTTTTTGGTGGCCGGGGAACATTTCCAAGGCGAATTGGACGTCCACAAGATCGATAATTTGAGCTTCGAGAAGGTAGCCGCTTCGAACCTCCCCGTCGCACCTCGCTAAACTCACCTCGCTAAACTGCACCTCGCAAAGCGTTCCCGCTAAGCATCGAGCGCGAAATAAGTGTTGGGACTTAAGCGTAGCTGCGGTCGCCAGACCGCAGGGTGTCTACGTGCTGGCGAACGATGCTAAGGCAATAGGTGGTTGGTGGGACGCACACTCTGTCGTAGAATCGTAGCCCGTCGCCCACGCGTCACGGCTCACTATTTACCTTACCCCGAAGAGATGACATCGCGCATGGCGGCCACCTACGAAATACGACAAGTTGACAAGCGTCGCGGGGACGAGAAACAGTTCATTAACCTGCTGTGGGATCTCTATCGCGATGACCCCAACTGGGTTCCGCCTTTGATTCTAGCTCAACAGGAATTGGTTGGATTTCGCCATCATCCTTTTTACGATCGTAATCCCCACGCGAACTTTATCGCTTTCAAGGATGGACGCGTAGCGGGACGCATCACAGCCCTCGTCAATCACGGGCATAACGAACGGTTTGAAGAGCAACGCGGCTTCTTCGGGTTCTTCGAGTCGATCGACGACGCGCAAGTGTCCGAACTACTGTTTACCCATGCTTGTCGCTATTTGGCCGAACAAGGGATGACCGCTGTGCGTGGTCCATGCAATCCAGGTTTGAACTACGAAATTGGATTGCTGGTCGAGGGTTTCGATACTCCTCCCACGTTCTTGATGACCTACAACCCCCCCTACTACGAGCGGCTAATTCGCGATTTCGGTTTCGAGAAAACGCAGGATCTTTATTCGTTTGACGGCTACATGTCGATGATCGCCGATCTAGACCCTAAATTGACATTTGTGATTCAAGAAATAAAACGCCGATTCAACGTGGTCGTGCGTCGCTTTGACCTAAAGAACTTCGACGCCGAAGTACGGTTGTTTCTCGATATCTACAATCGCTCGTTGGTCGGGACGTGGGGCTTCGTGCCGATGACCGACGCCGAAGTAGCGCACCAAGCCAAGGGGCTCAAGCACCTGATCTTGCCTGAACTGACGACCGTGATTGAAGTCGACGGACGGCCCATCGGAGCCGGCTTGGGGCTGATGGACTACAACCCCATCATCAAGAAAATCAACGGGCGACTGTTTCCATTCGGTTTCATTCGACTATTGATGAACAAGCGCAAGCTGAAACGGATTCGCTTGATGAGTACCAACGTCCTGCCGGAATTCCAGAAGTGGGGCTTTGGTTTGTTGGCGCTGGAGCGCATGTTGGAAGATATTCGTCGATTGCCGATCGAAACAGGAGAGTTCTCCTGGGTGCTGGAATCAAATCACCTCTCCCGAGCCAGCCTGGAACGCGCGGGCCTAAAGCGCGCCAAGACCTATCGCCTATTCGACCGCACCCTTAGCGATTTCGCCAGCCAACCTCCTCACAACTCTCTTTAGCGTCGATCGGAAAATAAGTGTCCGATCTTAAACGTAGCTGCTGTCGCCAGACGGCAGGGAGTCGACGTTCTGGCGAACGTAGCTACGACAGTTATTTCCCGAACGATGCTTAGTATCAGCTCGACGCGCCAGCGAGTTGGTTCGCCTGATTTGCGGACTGTGGTGCTCACAAACCAACGACCCACTCGCTAGCGCGTCGAGCTGATATTGGACATGCGGCGCAGCGAACCCACTCGCTCGTGCCAAACACCTTAAGTTCCGTACGGTTTTCTTTGCTAGTGAGCCTCAGGCCATAGCGCTAAAAATCTTAACCTTGTGTGGGCATGGCAAGGTTAATTGAAAAAGTTAAATTGAAAACTGAAAAGTGCAAAATGAGTTGGAATCGACCGTAGAGGAAACACGAACACTTTGCATTTTTCAATTCTCATTTTTCAATTCTCAATCCAAACCCTGGTCTTGGCGGCGTACCCGACAGGCCAAAATCGTGAGACGAGCAAACAGACGGAACTTAAGGTTTCCGGCACTAGCGCGTCGAGCTATTTGCGGCTTAGCGCGGCTGTGGGGCAGGTTCGTAGGGAGCTGTGCCGCTGGCGGGGCGAACTACAGTGGTGGCTGACTGACTGCTGACGGCAGAGTTTGAAGATGAACCAGCAGCACTCGACGTCGTGTAGCCCGCTTGAGCAACCCTAGACGCATCATTTCCGCCGCGCGCGGTCCAGACGGTCTTGTGGCTGCCGTCGCTGGCTAGATAAATCTCTTTCTCTCCCATGACTTGCCGACCATTGTCGAACTTGAAAAGAGCAAACACAATCACGCGGTCCGCCGACGGATCGGGGCCATTCCAGGGCAGACGGAGGTGGATCCCCTGCTCGCTCCCAATTGGCTGCAGTTTGGCAGTCACTTCGCTCGCCGTGTATTCCCAGCGTCCAATCTTGGCAGCTTCTCCCTCGCGAGCTGGATCCAAGACAAAGACCGTCAGATCAGCCGCCACGGGAACCATTTGACCTCGCTCGTTCTTGGGCTGCAGCACCAGGTAGAGTGCATCGTCATCGGGACGGTCATCCATGTTGATGGCCCGCGACAGGGTTGGATGGAAGGCCAATTCAACTACGCGCGTGTCGGTCACTTTTTCCTTGGCAATCTGCACAGTGGCTTGAGTAATCGCGGGACCCGATGCCAACTCAGCGGGCGTACTGCGGCTAGGAATCTCAATGCGACTGAGGTTCATCTCCAAATTGTTTTCAGGAGGAACAGGCGAACCGTCTTCCAGTTTTGTCACCGCGGGGAGGGGCGGAGGGGAAGGGATGCCCGGATCGATCGTGGGCGGCAGCAACAGTTCCTCGGAATCGAATTCGCGATTGCCCGATGGCTTGGGGAATCCTGGCAGACTCGGTGCAGCGTCGGCTGGTGGCGAGTTCGGAGTGCGGAAGCCAGGTGTGGTGGCGGGAGGTTGCTCAGGCATCCGCTGCGGCGGAGCGGCGGAGCCACTCCCCGTGCGGGGTGGCGGCATCTCTTCGCCGCCGCTGGTGGAACCACGCTCGTTTCTACCCTCAAGGATCGATTCCGGCTCTCGCTGAAGTTCATCACCCCGAACGATTGGCTCAGGTGTGATCGTCTGGCTTTGGCTTCGAGATTGGAACTCGAGCGGTGCGGGGGAATGTTGAGGAGTTGGATTGGGAGAGAACAGTGACCGCTTCGGTTCGGGGGTTGCCGCAGCGGAATTCTTCAGCGCTGCGTTTTGTTGACGCAGTGACTCCAATTCTTGTTCGACTAACCTATATTCGTGATCGTATTCGTAGAGCTGATTCTCCAAGTCACGAATTTCGGCAGCCATGTTCTCAATATACAAATCGTTGTAGGCGCGATTGCGGCAACCGGGCAACGCAAACAAACACACTAGGCCAGATAGACCTAGAATGGTAGTGCGCATCGAGTTTATAGGCTGAGGGCGCAGGGGAACATCTCCGCGTTGATTGAGAATGGGTCTGTCAGTACCCCACCGACAGCTTCCCTGTCAAGGTGGAATCAGACTCCTGCATTCCTAAACGGACCTGTTATCATGGTTCGAGTGCCAAACGTCGTCGCGCACAGCCTCCCCTGCGGTCCCATTTTTCAAGTCTCCCTCCCGTGCCTGAGCTGAACGTCTTATTCTCCGACAATCACTTGTTGGTCGTTGACAAGCCTGCGGGTATCTCAACCATGGGTGCTGAAGCTGGCACGCCAACCATCGCGCGGCAAGCGGCCGAATATCTGCAGCGCAAGCATAACAAACCCGGCAAGGCCTTTATCGGTGTGGTCAGCCGACTCGACCGCTTGGTCTCGGGTGTATTGGTCTTGGCCCGGACCAGCAAAGCCGCCAGTCGCTTGTCAGAGCAAATTCGCGAACAGAACGTCGCTAAGTTTTACCTAGCAGTGGCTGAGGGAAAGTGGCCCACCGCGTCGGGTGAGACCATCGAATTGGTCGATTGGGTCGCCAAGGACGAAACAATGCAGCGCATGCGAGTGGTCAGCGATTCCCATCCGACCGCACAACTAGCTCGCCTGCGAGTCCAATCATTGGCGAGTTGCGGACAACAGCAACTATTAAAAGTGGAACTGCTCACCGGACGCAAGCATCAAATCCGACTGCAATTAGCCGAGTTCGGGTTGCCCATTCGCGGCGACCACAAATACGGCGCGCACAGTTCTTTCACTCCAGGTATTGCGCTCCATTGCCAGCAATTGACGATCACTCATCCCACGTTGAAGGAACCCATGACATTCCGTAGTTCCCCCAAGAAGCATTGGAAAAACATCCCAGCCGAATTCCAATCCTTTCTGTCTTAGCATCGATTCCCATGCCCAATCAATTAGGTATTGAAAAGGTCATCTCTGGCGGTCAGACCGGCGTCGATCGCGGGGCACTCGACGCCGCAATTGCGTGCAATGTCCCCCATGGCGGTTGGTGCCCCAAAGGGAGGCTGGCCGAAGATGGTCCCATTGCCCAATGCTATCAATTATCGGAGCTTGAGTCGCGAGACTACGCCGTGCGTACCGAACGCAATGTGCTCGATTCAGATGGGACGCTCATTCTCTATCGTCACACACTAGCTGGCGGTACCCTGCTCACTCATCGACTAGCCAAGCGTTGGGACAAACCGTTGATGCGAGTGCGATTGGAGCGGACGATTGACTACGATCGCATCGCGGCTTGGATTATCGAACATCAAATTCGTATCCTAAACATAGCCGGCCCTCGTGGCAGTTCCGAACCGGGGCTGCAGCGACTGACCGAGCAGATTGTCACTAAGCTCTTGCGGCATCCCGGGCGGTTGCCACTTGAGTAGGTTCCTATTGGCTCACGTCGCCGAAACAACTATCCTAAACGCTTGCAAAAGGCGCTTAGTAAGGCGATCGGCAGAAGTGGACCAGCCCGGTCGTAGCCTAAGTCGCAAGACTTTGGACTAGCCCGACCAAGGTCTTGCGACTTCGGCTACAGTAAAAGAAGCTGGCCCTCGCCCAACTGTATGAGAACTTATGAATCCCAGTCTTCCCGTAAACCGATTCGAAATGAACCGCGCGATGTTCTCAGGCGCCTGCGACTGGAAGCAACGCGAGGAATTGTTGCTGGCTTCCTACGCGATGTTTGGGAAGGATTCTCTAGGCCGGCGTTACGCGGAGCCGCCACATGCTTACCGCGGACCGTTTCAGCGCGACCGCGATCGCATTTTGCACTCGGCTGCCTTCCGGCGACTGAGTGGCAAGATGCAAGTCTTTACGGGAGACATGGGGGACTATCACCGCACGCGGTTGACCCATACCCACGAAGTGGCCATGATCGCGCGAACACTGGGTCGCGTCCTGCGACTCAATGAAGATCTCATCGAGGCGCTGGCGCTGCTGCATGACATTGGCCATCCACCCTATGGTCACAGCGGCGAAGATGCGCTGCGCGACTGCTTGCGCGAGCACGGCGGATTCTCGCATAATCAATTTGCCTTGACCATCGTTGAGGAGCTCGAGACGCGTTACACAGCCTACCCAGGTCTTAATCTGTCGCAGGAAGTGCTCCGTGGGCAAAGCTATCGCATTACGCATGAGGGGGTAACTCCACTGTTGGAAGTGCAAGTCGTTGATCTGGCGGATAGCCTGGCCTATAGCGCACACGATGTCGACGATGCATTGGCTCTGGGACTGATTCAGATTCAGCAATTGCAGGGACTCGATCTAGTACAACGCGCCAGTGAGTGGGGGCAGACAAAAGCGCGCGGCTCTGAGCGCGCCTTGCGGCAATCGCTAGTGCATAGTTTGATCGACGTGCAAGTCGCTGATCTCGTCGAGCAGTCGTTGGAAACTCTGGCTGAACTCGATGGTCTCGATAGCCTCTCCGTGCGACACTTAGAAATTAATCTGCGACCCTCGGCCAGTATCGCTTCCGAGCGCGCGCAGCTAGCCGACTTCCTGTTTGATCAAGTCTATCGCCACGAAAGACTGATCATTGTACGTGAGCAGGCTGCCACCCGAGTCAGGCGGTTGGTGGAACGCTTGGTCAAGTCACCGGAGATGTTGCCGGTCCGATTTACCGATCGCGCCCAACGCCTGGGGATTCCATCTGCGGTAGGGGCGTATATCGCTGGCATGACCGATCGCTTCTGCGACCAACAGTTTCGGACCCTTATCGAACTCGGGCAATCACCGGCCCAAGATTGGTGAGCGTCGAGCGTCGAATCGCTATCGCTCCTTCCGTGGCCGATGTCGCAAGACTTTGGTCGAGCTGATATTGTTACTAAACTTGCCGTTGTCCATTTCGGAGGTGCAGGTGATGAACGAGAACCATGACAAGTGTGTCGTATGCCGTGAAACGATCGTTCGCAATCACACTCGGCCGCTAAGGGTCTGTGATTTGGCCGTCTGCCAACAGAGTTATCGAAATCATCTCAACCAAGCTGGCAAGATCTGTGTGGTCTGCGGTGCCATGGTCCAATCGACTCCAACGACAAAGCCTGTTACCTGCCACTCACAGAATTGCCAGCGACAGGCGGCGAGTTGGCGGGGAGCGGACGAGGCGTTTTGTCGAGTGTGCGGCATTCATTTAACATCGAATCAACGCGCCGAAGGTATCTGTGCGCAAGCGTACTGCCGTCAACAATTGACGGTGGCCAGCGCTGCTCAGAAGTCGCAGCGATTAAATGAGAAACGGGAACGACTGGAATACCTGGCGATGTCGCAGTGGTTTACTAGTGGTCAGGGGGAGGACGTTTCAAGTAGCCAAACGTTGCACCAACAATGTCCCTTGCCGATTGTCGTCCCTGCCAATCGGCGACCGCTCTCAACGCCGCCAGTGGAACGCATCGCCATACTGCGTGAGAATCTAGTGAGGTTGGTTGAGACCGCAGCCTCCGAGGCAAGCACGATGGAACATAGCTCCGCAGAGTTGGCAGAACGCTTTGGCCACGAGCGCGAGACAGAGGAAGCATTTGAAGCCGAAAAAGCGGACAGCAATTTTGATGTGCTGGTGGGACATGCTTGTGGCACTTGTCTTGGATTCTGTTGTTTCGCCGGTCGCGAGCATGCCTTTCTCAAAGTCTCAGATGTGCGGCGGACGATGACGGACAAACACATCGTGAATGTCGAAACAGTCGTCGACGAATTCTTGAGCCACATCCCTGACCAAACAGTGGAGGGTTCGTGCCTCTTTCATGGCCCGCAAGGCTGTGGTATGCCACGTCGCATGCGTTCGGACATGTGCAATACGACTCTCTGCCCCAGCCTCGTCAACCTATATCACAAATCGGCTGGGCAAGCGGAGGCACAGTCGTATCTGATGGCCGCCACGAACGTCGAAGATGACCTCGATCCAGAACCCCGCGTATTTGCGCTCAAGGTCGCTAAGCTGTTGACAACGAGCTAAATACAGGCCCCGCTAGTCGTGAACCTCGGGCGCTAGCCTCACTTAACTACACGAGTTTGCTAGTACAGTCCTTCGCTTCCGTGCCAACTTGTCCCGGCGGAGCGCCAACTGGCGGCTACCCTAACTCGCGCTTTCTTGTTCCTCACCCCTGGCCCCTTTCCCCGAGTACAGGGCGAGGGGAGTGAGCTTTTTAAACGCCGACAAGGTTAAAACTCACATATTATTTATCGTACATCCTCGCGGTTGAACCCGGATTAAAGAGGACCCAAACAAAGCAAGCTCCAACGGTCGGAAACATGCGCATACGGCAATCGATTACAACCCCAACTTTTAACAGCCCAGCGTTAGCCCCGCTTACTGCACACTCCCTTCGACCGTTGCAAGCAGACTTTGCAACGCCACTTGCCCAACCCCGATCCCATTTTCGGGGGGTGTTTCTTTGGCCAGTTGCCAAAACGCGACCTATGTTTGGGGTATCGCGGGCAATCTGCGCGCGCATTTGGAACACTCCAAAAGGCGTGAACGAGTGGCGATTAAGCATCTACTCACTGCTGTCAAATTTGCAACGCTCCAGTGGGGCGACGTGTTACGCTGCGCGGTCCGCAGCGGTCACGACTGCAGCAGTGCAAATGTGGATGTGGATCAATTGGAAGCCCGAGTACTCTTCAGTGCTTCTCCGTTGCCAGTGGAGGCTGTCGAAGTCGCGGAGGTCGATGAGGCTGACACTGCCGACGCAAGTTCAGCCACCGGTCAGGACAGCAGCCAGTCGGCTGACGGCGATGCAGCTCCGAACGACATCCGCACTAGCGACGACAGTCTGGCACTTCTCGACGAACTGACTTACGAGCTGTTGCCGACGCTTGAGGAGGGATCGCAATCGGGATCCGAACTGGATTTTGTCGGTGAGTCAACGGATGACAACCAACAACTCGTCGCCGACTTGACTTCCGAGGACGCATCGGAGGAAGCACTCACTGATTCCGGCCTGTTACAGTTCACCACCAATGGCGGCAACATCCTGAGATTCACTCAGGATTCAATTCTGGTTGCATCTTCGAGCAACCTTTTCAATGTGCAATTCGTGGGTGCAAATCTGGCCGGTCCTGTCGCGGCGGATTCTGCAACCAACGCAACTGGTGCAACCACCACAGCTCCGACTGGTGCAGCGGCGTTTACCAGTGTCACCTATGCCGGACTTTGGGACGGCATCACCGCAGTCTTCGATTCGCAGGAAGGCGCGATCCTCAAGAGTACGTACTACGTCGATGCAGGACTTGGCGGGAGCGTCGTTGATCAAATTCGGCTGCAATACAACCGGGATGTCAGCCTGGATGCTCAAGGGAATTTGGTCATCAACTACGACTCGGGCACCATGACCGACTCGGCCCCGGTGGCTTGGCAAGACATTAACGGCCAGCGCATCTTCATCGACGTCCACTATGCGTTGTTGGGCGACAATCAGGTTGGATTTACGGTCGGTGACTACGATCATAATTATCAACTCGTGATCGACCCGACGCTTACCTGGAATACATTTCTAGGGGGCAGCGGAACGGATGACGCCCAATTCATCGCATTGGATGGCAGTGGCAATATATACTTGACCGGCAGTAGCGCGGCGACATGGGGATCGCCGATCCGAGCCTTCGGCGGTGGTAGCAATGATGCCTATGTGGCCAAATTGAACAGCAGTGGCAGCGTCGTTTGGACAACGTTTCTCGGCGGTAGCGGCGATGACCTCGGACACGCGATTGCCGTGGACGCCAGCGGCAACATCTACGTCTCCGGTGACAGCTCGTCGACTTGGGGCAGTCCTGTGCGGTCCATAAGCAGCGGCACCGATGGTTTCGTGGCTAAGTTGAACAGTAGCGGCAGCCTTATCTGGAACACTTTCGTCGGTGGTAGCGGTTACGACACCAGTTGGGGAGTTGGAGTCGATAGCAGCGGCAACGTTTACGTGTCCGGGGACAGCACCGCGAATTGGGGTAGTCCCCTCCGAGCTTATAGCAGCGGATCGGATGTCTATGCCGCCAAGCTGAACAGCTCTGGCAGCCTTACCTGGAACACGTTTCTCGGCGGTAGCGGATCGGACGTCAACAACGGCATCGCGGTGGACACGAGCGGTAATGTCTATGTGGGAGGGTATAGCACCGCGAGCTGGGGAACCCCAGTCCGAGCATACACCAGTGGTCAGGATTTCTCGATTATCAAACTAAACACCAGCGGTAGCCTCATCTGGAACACCTTCCTTGGCGGTAGCGGTACCGATGCTGGCTTGGGAATCGCGGTGGACGGCAGCGGCAATGTTTACGTGACGGGCAATAGCTCGGCGACCTGGGGAAGCCCAGTACAGGCGATAAGTGGCGGCACAGATGCCGCAGCCGCGAAGCTCGATAGCAGCGGCAATCTTGTCTGGAACACGTTCCTTGGTGGTAGTGGAACGGACAATGGAAGACGGATTGCCGTTGATGGCAGCGGCAACGTCTATGTCGCTGGAAGCAGCACTGCGACCTGGGGCAGCCCGGATCGGGCGTACAGCAGTGGGACGGATGGCTTCGCGGCGGAGCTGGACAGCAGTGGAAACCGACTCTGGCACTCCTTCCTCGGCGGCAGCGGTACGGATGTGGCCAACGCGATTGCGGTGGACGGCAGCGGTAATGTTTACGTGGCTGGAAACAGCACCGCGACGTGGGGTTCTCCTGTACAAGGTTACAGCAGCGGGCAGGACGCCTTCGTCGCCAAGATCGACCTGGCAACAACCTTGTCCCAAAGGATCGCATCAGCCAGTGATGATGCCGAAGAAGAAGGCCCTACTGGCACTACTCCCAACCGGATGTGGCTGAACAGTTCTGATATTGAACTCGTGAGCGATTTCGGAGCTCCAACTGCCGGCGTCCAGAAAGTCGGGCTCCGTTTTACGGGAATGAATATTCCTGTCGGTGCCACCATTACCAACGCGTACCTGGTCTTCCGAGCCATTTCGGCAGATTCGCCAATGACGAACAGTGACGTCACCAACCTCACCATCAAGGGTCAATTGACTGGCAACGCATCGACGTTCACCACGACCAGTGGCGATATCAGTAGTCGAGCGTTGACAACCGCTTCCGCCGCCTGGACGCCATCCGCCTGGACAACGGGTTTGGATTACAGTTCAACCGACATCTCTTCCGTGGTCCAGGAAATCGTGAATCAGGGCACCTGGGCATCGGGCAACGCCCTGGCGATAATCATCACCGGAACCGGTCAACGTGCCTCGCAAGCCTACGACAGCGACCCATCCAACGCTGCTCAACTGGTCGTAACCTACACCATGGCACCCGTCAACACCGCGCCCGTCATCGCAGGGCTTGCTGGAGACAGCTTGACCTACACGCCAGGATCTGGCGCGGCCGTGATCGAACGGGGTGCCAACACGACCGTTACCGACACCGATTCGACCGATTTCAACACCGGCACGCTGACCGTCTCGTTCGCCAGCGGCAGCGACTCCAGCGAAGACGTGCTCGCCATTCGCAACCAGGGCACGGGGGCTGGCCAGATCGGCGTTTCGGGTGCCAACGTCACCTATGCCGGTACAATCATTGGCACCTGGGCCGGAGGCAGCAGCGGCAGCAACCTGGTGATCACACTCAACGCCAATGCCAATGCGACCAATACAGCCGCATTGATCCAGAACATTACCTATCAAAACACCGATGCGGTAAGCCCCACCGCCGGCATGCGCGCGGTGCGATTTGTGCTGACCGATGGCGACGGCGGCACCAGTGCCAATCTCGACACCACCGTCACAGTTGCCGGCGTCGCTATCGATGCAACTTCCAGCGGGACGGCAGTGAACGCGTCTGGTTTGACCTTCTCCCACACGGTTTCCGGCACGAATCGTTTGCTGCTGGTCAGCGTTGCCACAGAGCCGACTGCGAGCGAGGGCGTTAGTTCGGTTACGTACAATGGAACCAGTCTCACTCTTGTCGGTTCGCGGCTTCATGCCGCTTTGAACGTTCGCATTGAGACTTGGGCTCTTGTCGCGCCCGCAACGGGCACTCACAACATCGTGGTCACTCTCAGTGCGCAATCCAAAGCCGTCGCCGCTGGTGCCGTCTCCTTCACTGGGGTCGATCAGTCCACACCGTTGGGCGCATACGCTTCAGCGGAAGGAGATTCGTCCGCAGCATCGGTGAATGTTTCATCTACATCTGGCGAGCTCGTCTATGGCTTTGCCGGAGTACGTAAAGGAACTGACGCCACTCCAGGCGCCGGTCAGGCAGAGCAAACCGACGTCAAAACAGGAAATATCGAGGGCGCAAGCAGTCTTGAAAATGGTGCTACGTCTGTTGTTACATCCTGGTCGCTGGACGTAAGTGATAAATGGATCGCGAGCGGCGTTTCGATCAAGCCATGGGTCAACGTCGCCCCAACGATCACCCTGCCCGGCGCTGCGCTTAACTACACAGAAAACGACCCGGCCACGATCATCGATGCCACGGCAACGGCCAGCGACTCCGACTCGACCGACTTCAACACCGGAACGCTGACCATCGACTTTACGGCCAACGGGACTGTGAACGATCGATTGGCCATCCGCAATCAAGGCACCGGTGCTGGTCAGATTGGTGTCAGCGGTTCCAACGTCACGTACGCGGGCGTCACCATCGGAACATTCACGGGCGGGACCAACGGCTCAACCCCGCTAGTCATCACGTTCAATGCTAGCTCGACACCTGCGGCCGCTCAGGCATTGACGCGGAACATCACGTTCCAAAATGTCTCTGATTCTCCGAGCACGCTCACGCGCACCGTGCGCTTCGTCCTCACCGACGGCGATGGTGGCACCAGCACCGCCGCAACCAAGACAGTCAACGTGACCGCAGCCAACGACGCTCCGGTGCTGGACAATTCCGGCACGATGTCGCTGGGGACGATTACCGAAGAGGGCTCGGTAAATTCATGGGTGTCGACGTTGATCGCTTCGGCGGGCGGAGATCGGATTACGGACGTCGATGCAGGTGCCATAGAAGGCATCGCCATCACTTCCGTCAACGACGGCAACGGCACCTGGCGCTACTCGACCGACGGAGGAGTGACCTGGTTTAACGTGGGCGCAGTTTCGAACACTTCCGCCTTGTTGCTGCGGGCAGGCGATTACATTTCCTATGTGGGGAATGGGCAGAACGGCGGTACCGCCGACTTCGCTTTCCGGGCTTGGGACCAAACCAGCGGCACACAGGGGACCAAGGTCGACACGAGCAGCAACGGCGGCACCTCTGCCTTCAGCACCGCCACGGAAATAGCGTCGATCACCACAACCGACGTTAACGACGCGCCGTACATGCCCGGCGTTGCGCTCCCCTCGACCAACGAGGACGTCAATGCAACTGTCTCGGTGTCCTGGCTGGCTGGGTTTTCGACAGATGTTGATACGGGCGCCCTGAAGGGACTGGCCATTAATGGCGTTGACGACACCAACGGCACTTG
Source organism: Pirellulaceae bacterium (assembly GCA_041741715.1). GTDB lineage: Bacteria > Planctomycetota > Planctomycetia > Pirellulales > Pirellulaceae > Aureliella. The sequence continues at coordinate 77,020 of JBGSJT010000214.1, forward strand.
GCAGTACACGTTGAACGGGACAAATTGGTTCAACATCGGTAGCGTCTCGTCCAGCAACGCACTCCTACTGGCGGCCGATGCCACATCAGCCTTCCGCTTCGTGCCCAATGCGAATTGGAACGGCACGACGGGGGCCTTCTCCTACAAGGCCTGGGACCAGACTAGCGGAACCGCTGGCACCTATGTCGATGCCAGCGTCAGCGGTGGCACGACGGCATTCAGCGGAACCTCTGGTTCAGCCCTAACCGTCACTGCCGTCAACGATGCACCCATGCGCACGGCCGGCACGGTGGCTAATCTGACCGTCCTGGAAGACTCCGGGTTCACCACTCTGGGACTTGGCAGTGTGGGCTACGGCCCAGGTGGCGGTGCTGACGAAAGTGGACAAACGCTGACCTACACCGTCACGGCGGTCCCCTCCGGCAGTATTGGCAACGTGTACTTGTCGGATGGTACCACGCTGGTCACCACAGGTTCATATACGCTGGCGCAAATCCAAGGTATGCAGTTCAAAACGACTGCCAACGGCAACGGCGTAACAGCCTTTCAATACAACGTCTCCGATTCGGGTGGCACGGCCAATGGCGGATTGAACAGTATCAGCGAATTCATGTTAATCACTGTTACGGGGGTCAACGACGCACCGGTTCGCACAGCGGGTTCTCCAGTTGCGATTAACGTCAACGAAGACAGTGCCAACGCTACTGCTGTCACGCTAGGACTAAGCGGATTGACTTATGGTCCCGGCGGCGGCAGTGACGAGTCGAGCCAAACGCTGACGTATACGATCACGGCGATTCCCGCACATATCACGCTCTGGAAATCCGACGGGATTACCCAAGTCACCGCCAGCAGTGTGATCACGTTGACTGAACTACAGGGCTTGAAGTACAAGACAGTCGCCGACGCCAACGGCAGCGGCAATCTGACGTGGACGGTGGTCGATAACGGCGGCACAGCTAACGGCGGCCTCAATACCCTGACCGAGAACTTGTCTATCACCGTGAACGCCGTCAACGACGCACCGCTAGCCACGATCACACCGACAAGCTACGCAGCTACCGAACAAGTGGCACTAACGCTCAAAAACACCGGACTATCGATCAGCGACGTGGACGCGGCCGCGGGTTCGATGACCGTCACACTGTCGGTTACCGAAGGCACTCTGAACGTGACGGCCGGCGGCAGCGGGGCGTTGGTCAGCAACTCGGGCACTTCGAGCGTAACCATCACAGGCACCATTGCCCAGATCAACAATCTGTTGAGCACCGATGGCAGCAGCACGGTCAGCTACATCAACAGTCTCGACAATCCCAGCGGCTCCGCCACGCTCACACTGCTAGTCAACGACAACGGCAATACCGGCGGAGGGGCACTAACCGGTTCCGATACAGCTACGATCAATATCACGGCCGTCAATGATGAGCAGGTATTGAGTACCAACACGGGTACCACTGTCCTGGAAGGTTCCGTTGGCAATGTGATCACGAACGCCATGTTGCAAACCACCGATGTGGACAACACGACAAGCCAAATTGTCTATACCGTTACCGGTATTCCCACTAGTGGCGTACTGCGTCTTAGCGGCGGCAATCTCTCGGTGAGCTCGACATTTACGCAGGCGGATATCAACGGCGGACTGATTACCTATTCGCATAACGGAACCGAGACCGCCAGCGACAGCTTTTCATTCACGGTGGATGACGGAGCCGGATCGAACAGTAGTGGCACATTTAATATCACGGTCACGCCAGTCAACGACAATGCGCCGGTGATCACCAGCAACGGAGGCGGTGCAACTGCCAGTATTAACGTGGCAGAGAATTCCACTGCCGTGACGACCGTGACGGCAACAGACGCTGATTTGCCATCACAGACGCTAACCTACTCGATCAGCGGCGGGGCCGATCAGGCTTTGTTCACAATCGATGGCTCGACAGGAGTATTGGCCTTCGTCTCCGGCCGCGACCGAGAGAGCTATAGCGATGCCAATCTCGACGGTATTTATGAAGTGACCGTTCGCGTGTCCGATGGTACTCTTACCGATACTCAGGCGATTAGCGTAACCGTTACAGACGTCGATGAATTCGACGTAGGTTCCGTCAGCGATAGTAACGCAGCAGCCAATACAGTAGCTGAAAACGCCACAGTCGGTACGGCAGTCGGTATCACCGCAGCAGCCAGTGATGCCGACGCAACCAACAATACGATCACCTACAGCCTCGACGACGACGCGGGTGGATTGTTTACCATCCATGCGACGACGGGTGTAGTAACTGTCAACGGTGCACTGGATTATGAGACCGCTACCAGTCACAACATTACCGCTCGG
>JBGSJT010000215.1:0-1945 GCA_041741715.1 Pirellulaceae bacterium
CGAACGACCGGTGAATAAGGGGCCGCCAAGCCTGCGGTGTCGAATTTCAGTCACGGCGATTGGCTTTCGCCAGCTTGAAGAGGTCCGGTGCGATAGAATGACGCTATCATTGTTTAGCGAGTGAATGGGCACAGCTTTTGCTGCCTGCGCTTCAAGAGTAAAATCGTTGGCGTGTGTGGAATGACGCTATTCTGGAACAATCCGCAATTCAGCAGACGCATTCCTAGACATCTTCGGGCGTTTCAATGAACCTGCGACAGAAGATAGGGTGCTTGCTGCCGATCACTGGACTTTTACTTCTATCGCTTGGAGTCTCTGCCGCGTGGTACGTCATCACGCTTCAAAAAAAGAACACGAAACTGCTGGACGTGAACGTTGCAAGTATCCGTGCGGCGGAAGAGCTGGAATTGATCGTTCGCGAAATGCGACATGATATCGACCGATATCTGCTCACCAACGATCGTGAGCACCTCGTGCACGCGGCGGCGCAACAGAGCCAAGCGACCGAATGGCTATCTAAGGCTGAGAAGCTATCAGCATCCGACCAAGAGAAAGCGTTTGTTGTGCAACTTCAGAAAGATCTCCAGGACTATTTTGTCCAGCTCCGGCAGTTCGTGGACAATCCCAACGCCGAAGTCGCACCTGGCGACGTTGAATCGCTAGAAGCAGAAGTTCTCTCCAAAAGGGTTTTGGTGGTAGCTCACAATTACCTCGATTTTAACGAGAAGGAATTGGAGCAAAGCAGTCAACAGAATCATCGTTTCGCCCAAAACCTAGCGATCGTGATGGTGTTGTTGGGTGTATGTGGTTGTGTAGCGGGACTCGAAGCTGGCTACGTCGTCGCACGCGCTTTCAGTCGTTCGATGTATATGTTGTCTGTTCCGATTCGCGATGTCGCGGGCAAACTGAATTCTGTCGTTGGACCACTCGAAGTCAAGGCAGACCCCAACCTTCAAGATTTACAATTGGTGCTCGAAACCGTCTCGGCTCGCGTTGGTTCCGTGGTGGCACAGCTCCACCAACGACATCAAGAAGTGGTTCGCTCGGACCAGCTTGCTGCAGTGGGCAAATTAGCTGCCGGCTTGGCTCACGAATTACGCAACCCGTTGATGTGCATGAAGACCCTAGTGCAATCGGCGAGAAGAAGTCACGAATCCGCAATCCTGGATTCAGTCGACCTAGCGGTACTTGATGAAGAGATCACGCGAGTCGACAGTCTGCTGCAGACGTTTCTAGATTTTGCGCGGCCTTTTGAACCAGATTTTAGTTCGGTTGAATTGACTCCGATCGTTCGTCAAACCGCTGATCTGGTCTCGGGGCGTGCAGAAACCCGGAGAATTCGGATCGACGTCCAACTTCCAATTGACTCTGTTGAGGTGCAAGGCGATGCAATGCAGTTGCGGCAAGTACTTCTGAATCTACTTTTAAACGCATTTGATGCTGTACCCAATGAGGGGCAAATCCTTGTTTCCGTCGAGCGCTATCGTCGCGCCTGCATCTCTGAGTCGTCTTCGGGAAATCAGTCCAATTGGGTATGTTTAAGTGTTGCCGACAATGGCTGTGGCTTGCCCGCAGAACAACGCGACCGAATTTACGACCCCTTCTTCAGCACGAAAGACCCAGGCTTGGGACTTGGTCTGGCAGTATCCAAAAGAATCGTCGACCTTCACAGGGGTGAGCTGATGGCCGAAGATCGCGTGGGTGGGGGCACGATCTTTAGAGTAAGGCTGCCGCTGTCATCGCTATCGCGCTCCGATACATAAACTCCCAACTGGAAGCTAACGTGCCGAAGCTAATCATCATCGACGACGAACCAAACGTACTCTACTCAATGAAGAAAAGTTTGGGGTCGGTCTCCTTGGAGATTGTGACCGCTGCAACAGCGGAAAGTGGAATCGCGGCCGTCCGCGAGCATCAACCGGATGCGGTCATCCTGGATGTTCGG
>JBGSJT010000216.1:0-4732 GCA_041741715.1 Pirellulaceae bacterium
CGCGCTGGCGAGCCCAAGGGTGAAAACCATGACCGTGCCGTCGTCGCCGAAGCTGCGATTGTCGTAGGGAACGCCGATGGCTAGCGTTAAACCGTCTAAACTGACGCTTTCTCCGGCTCGATCTCCGGAATTTGCGGTGGCGCCACCGGCTCGGTTACCATCGACACGATATCGGAGTGCCCATGCGCCATTGTTATTAGCAAAAACATAGGCTGCACCAGCGTCCGTCGCACTGGGTTGATCGAAACCGGGTGCACCGACAGCTAGCAGGTCATCCCCAAGAGAGACGCTCTTTCCGAACAGGTCGCCATTGCCACCCAATCCGAGTTGGAAACCATTTACGCCGGGCCCCAAGATTCTTACCCCACCAGACTGCGGCCCCCCCCCTCCGAGATTGGGAGTTGCCGCTGGTTCACCCGCTACGGCAATGTAGCTACTACCAGTCGTTCGAATATCAACCGACCACCCAAGAAGCCCACCAAAAGCACCATCTTCAACGCGGTCTAGTTGCCAGTATCCGGAGGCGTTGCGTACAAAGATTGAAACCCTACCTCCCACACCTGATAGTAATTGGGAATTGAAATGCAATGGATCTCCAACGATGAGTGCGTTGCCACTTGTGGCGACGGAAAAACCGAAGTCCCTGCTGTCCTTTTGGTCTTTCGAATACAATGTGGTCTCGTAGATCCATTGGTCTAGTGTACTGGCACGTGAGAAAACGTAGGCAGCACCGTGAGGTTCATAATTCTGGTCAAGGGCATCCTTTACACCAACAACCATCACGTTGCCATCGATATCTACCGACGAAATAGTCCCGCCAAAACCTCCGATGTAATTCGGGAGATCACTGTCGGTAATCTCGCCCACAAGGTCCGGATGAAATACTGCCAGCACACGTCGTGTCTCAAGTGCCTCGAAGCTCAGTCGACGTTTGCAAGGCGAACGAAACTTGAGAGCACGATTCGATTTCATAATGATTTTTTCCGCAAGTCAAAGGTATGCGAAGCGAGTTTTGCGTAGCGGCGGAGCGTTCCTTAGGTCTATCCTGCGCAAAATTGATTCGCAGGACATCACAGCGAATCCGTTTTATTTGGATTCGAAGAATCTAGCTTTTTTCGTCAATTAGAGCACTGTCTCCATCCGATACTGCGCGCGCTCACACCGACATGGAACTTCTGCCCTCTTAGGTGAGCAATGCGGAACCAGCGACAGTGGAGCATACGGAGCATTCGGGGACACTCAGCATACGGGGACACTCGACTTTCATGGGTGGCCTGTTCTCCACCTGAAAAAGTGCTGTGTCCCCAGGGTGTCTCTGTGTCCCCAGGGTGTCTGATGGAATGCGAGCGAGATGAGGATACGGGGACATTGTGCTCTACCGGGTGGTTCGCGCTTCTCCCGGAAAAGTACAACGCCCCCATGCGCCCCTCTCTCGGCGTGCTAACAAACCACCCGGTAAAGTACTGCGTCCCCCTATCCTCCTAGTATTGTCCATAATGACCGCGTTATCTTTCACATCGAGGCAATCGAGATCTCGGCTTCACGCTGGACCAAAGAGTAGAACAATTGTCCCCAATTATTTAGGGTTATTGACGCGTCAAGCAATCCAAGGGCGGTAAACCATTGAGACAATGGTTCTACACTGGCTTGATTCCCAGGTGGTACACCTAAACCCCACCTCCAATCGCCGAGGGCCTCTCTAGGGACGTTCGTCTCCCCTCGGCCGAGTGTCACCGTGTAAGTGACTAGCAGCATCAATGTGGATTCTTAAGCTAGGTGCACACGTTCAGGCAACCATTTGCCTTGCCTCTAAAAATTTGAGTTGATCGCTGCGGTGCACAAGAATCGACGCTATGTTAAAGGTGCTGATAAAGCATCGCAGTGATGGTGGATAGCTACCAATCGTCGTCGAAAACAGGTTACCGCCAATGTCTCCAGACCTAAAACATCTACGCAACACCGACGTGCGCGCTGTCTATCAACTGTTGGGCGAATGCTGCGAACTTGGGGCTGATCCACTTGTGTGGAGACACCACATGTTGACGCAGTTCAACCAACTCTTGGGATGCACCGCCTCGGTTGATATCGAAGCAACCCTGGTTCCCACATCCGCTGGTATGGCATTACGCCCCAGTTTCGCACTCAGCCCAGGAGGCTACTCAAACACCGAGACTACAGTATTGACCAAGTGCCTACGCGAGATGCCTATCGAAGACAACCCGCTGGTTTCGGCACTGCTCCAAAACTCCAGTGGATCGGAGGCGAGAGTTGGTCATCGACGTGGTTGGGTGGGCGATCGCGCGTGGGAACGCTGTGGATTCGTGCGAGATTACTTGTCTCATATCAATTGGAATGACACATTATTGGGTATCTTGCCGCCACAGCGCGGGATACGCGTGTTTACTCTGACCCGCGAAAAGAAAGACGTGCATTTTACCCCCCGGGACGCCTCGGTATTGTCACTTTTTTTAAATGAGTTAGCGACGATATCAGAAGTGCGACTGTCAGCAGTGGGAGGGGGGTCACTCATGAACTTGCCACCGCGCATGCGAGAGGTATTGATGGCCATGTCTGATGGAGACAATGAGAAGCAAATCGCCATGCGACTGTCGATCAGTCGCAATACGGTCCACGAATATGCACGGCGACTTTTTTCCAGGTACGGAGTGAGCTCGAGAGCGGAATTGCTGTTGAGGACTGCCAGGCAGTTGCATGCGCTGTCTCTAGCCAATGATCACGGGGATATCCAAGCCTTGCATTTCTCCGAAAAGAATCGATGACCCTAGAGGGATTGGCGATCAGAGTGCGAACTGTTTTAACCTCGCCAGCGCGCGACAATGACGTTTACTGGCGACACTGGTTGAAACGCCGAGCATTTGCGCCGCTTGACCGTTTGTCAGGCCAGTGAAGTATCGCAATTCTAGAATTTCACGGTCACCTGGACGCAGCCCCTGCAATGCGTTCCGAATGCGGATGGCTTGTTCTGTCTCTTCGAACCGCTGGTCCGCCGTACGGCCGATGGCTATGATATTTTCGGCAAGGCGATCGATCGTCAACAACTCAAACGAAACTTGCTTAACGATCGAACGCTTTTGTGCGGCGTGATGGCGGCGGTAAGCGATCCTAATCTGCTGCAGCGCGGTCTCGCGCAACCAAATCAAAATTGGCATTGGTCTACGACGTTGGAACTCGTCGAACCGAGCCAAGACTTCCAGCATTGCCTCCTGGACGATATCTTCAACGTCGACACGCTGTCGCAACCGCTGGTCGTAGTACGTTTCGACGGTGGTGCGAAGAATGGATAGCGCGCGATCGTAAAATTCTTCAAACTGTCCTTCTTCCCAGTTCGTGTTACCATTTGCCTCCAATCGCGTCGACAATCTGGAGCTTGGTCTGTCGTCAACCACGGTGCTCATGATAAGAATCCGTTAAAAAGCGAAGCACTTTGGTGCAAACATCGGCCACAATATCAGCTCGACGCGCCAGCGAGTTGGTCGCCTGCATGACGACTTTGCGGATCACGACCTCCGACTGACCGACGCCCCTCTCGCTGGCGGGTCGAGCTGACATTCCCGCTGTTATTCGCGGAAAAGCTGGCAGTCCAACTAGGATAGGTGTCCAGAGCGCTTGCCAGCCAGTCGCCTAATTGGCGACACCCAAGCGACTGTTCGACGGAGCGCTCAGCGACTTTCATACAAGCCTACGAACGGGCAATTTTTATTTAGCTCTTCAGCAAGAATGGAGATGTGGATCGCCGATAGTAACTGAGTTTGGCGGTTGAGTTGCCTGCGAGTTGCCATTGCTAGCCTTACTAAAGCTTATCGAACCGCCCCAGGGAAAGGGATGTGATGTTTTGTATCCACTGTGGCGCGCGCGGCGCTAAGAGTTTTTGTGCCAGTTGCGGTACATCTCAGGTCAGTGAGTCAGCTGATGCTCGAGCTTCCGCTGACGAAGTTCTTTCCAGCCATGAAGACGCCGAGATTATTGTGGCAGACATTCGATGGACCGATACTCTGCAGTACGCAGTTGTACTGAATCAACCAGAAGCTCGCGCCAGAATTGCCGCGTGTGCTAATGAGGCAAAGCAAGGAGTGTCGGGTGAAGACCTACTGGCGCTATTCGACGCAGTCTCAACGATCGGTTTTTCACTCGGAAAACTAACCAAAGCCATCCTGCCAATTTACGACAAGCTGGGAATTAAAACGAGTCGCGAAGCGCAGGTTCGATGTGTGTCACCTCCAGGTCGCGTTCTATTGGCGGCCCTGTGTGCGTTTGCGTCTCGCGGATTAAAGATCGAGGACGTGGAACAAGCCACCAACGCATGTTGCCTAACGGCCAAGATAGCTGCGGGCATCGTCACCAATAGTGGCCAGCTACAAGTTATGCTGTCTGTCCACGAAAGCGATGTGCTCGTGAAGGTTTCGGCCACGACCTCCGGTCAATGGTACGACTGGGGGAAGGCCCAGGGGCTGGCTGACGCAGTATGCACCACAATCTTGCAAGAAGTCGACGACCAACAAACCGGCCAGCCACCGCGGCTTGGCAAGGTAGCATAAATGTGGCTCGCGATACAAGTAACGAAATACGAAATAATCAAAGGGGTCAGCGACGGTCTTAATGTTTGGCAATAGCAGATTCAAAATTATTTTTGAATTCCGTTTTTCCGCAAGTTGGTTTGTGCTGCGTGCGTTGGATTTTTTGAGGCATATCTCGGGTGTTCAATGGTTGCGTG
>JBGSJT010000217.1:0-6486 GCA_041741715.1 Pirellulaceae bacterium
CCGCGGCGGATCTGGGAGCCGCGGAAGCGGACGGCGATGTGGTAGACCTTCTTTTGTTGGTACTCGATTTCGCCGGTTTGTAAATCGAATCGCGTGGGGACATTGTGCCGCGAAATGTCGACGCTGGCGTGAAAGCCACGCTCGCTGAAGAGGTCAATCAGCATGACCAGTGCTAAATTGTCCTCCCATAAGGGATCCTCCGAATTGATATTGGCGTGACCCGAAATGGCATGCCGCACGATGATCGGCATGATCTTGAGTTCCGCAAAGTCAACGACGTTGTGAAACAACTGCGTATGCTCGTTTTCGTACTCGTCCAATCGACGCACCAAATCGCGACGAGCATGACGAATGATGTCGCTGGCGAGCGGAATCTTTCGGAGCGCGTGAAAGGTGCGCGGATCGAGCTCCAGTGAACTCTGGTATTCGAGTTCGCGGAGAATGTTGGCTTGGACCTCGGCTAGTGGAGCTTGTGCGTTGATAAAGTGGTAGTGAAAGATCTGTTTGAGCGAGACCAGGGCATCGTAGGTCTGTTCCTTGAAGACTCGATAGCGATTCCGCGCCAGTTGTTCATTGAAGTCGGTGGGGCGTTCCTCCCAGCGATCACCGCCACCACTGCGGTCCACATCTTCATTGTGGGCGATCGTTTGTCGGCCACGTTTCAACTGCCGCGCCACACTCTCCGCCTCTTCGACGAACAGCACCATGATGTGGAAGACCGGTTGTCGAAAATGTACCAACTCGGGGGAATCAGCGAACTCGCGGCGAAGCAGAATCATTTGGTCGTACAGCATCTTCAAGCATTCGACCTGTACCTTGGTTCGCGGGAAGCCATCCAGCACCGCGCCACTGCGATACTGGGGTTCGAGTAGTTTCCGAAACACGATACGTGTGACGTCGCGATCCCCGACCATCCCTCCTTGGGCCTTGATCGCGCGCGATTCAGGGCTGTCGAGCAATTCGCTAACCACGATCGGCTTCTCGGAGATGTCGCGAACTTGGCGAATAAAATCGGTGTTGGTTCCCTTGCCCGCGCCCGGCGCGCCACCGAGCAGGATCAACTCCTTCGGAAATCGCAGATTCAGCTTGCCGAAGTCGTCTTCCAGTTCCTTCCAGACGGAGTTGAAGATCAACTGTGCGTCCTTGACCTCCAAGTCAAATGGCTGCGCGGTCTTTTTGGCGGGATCGTTCGTGGCGATGTCTGTGTACCTTATGGATGCGCAGTGAGGATAGGGATGTTGCTACGTTTGAGACGCGACAGTTATTGGTCGGTCGACGCTAAGCTACCGTAATTCGCGCTATTTGAATAGTAATTGAACTCCTGTGGCAACCATCACCACGACTAAAAGGACCATTACCAATTTATTCCCCCGGCGGATCGCCAGCCTAGCCCCCACCACACCGCCAACGGCATTCCCCACTGCCATCAGCAAGCCCGGCAGCCAATCGACCAAGCCACTTGCCACAAAGAACAGCATGGCCAGCAGCGTCACGGTGAAACCAATCAAGTTCTTGACGGCGTTAGCTCCCACCAAATCGCCGGACCGTATCAGACTCATCCCCAGCAGCAGCAGTATTCCCATACCGGCTTGGATGAACCCTACGTAAACGCCGATTCCGAAGAACAGCGGCGTCACCCAACGTTCCGCCCTAGGGGAGAGTACGCTTTTCTCTGTTAGGCGTTTGGGATCGATGATTAACAGCAACGCCATCCCGAGGAAGAGCACGCCAAAGATCGGTTGAAAGGCATTCGCGGGGAGCTTGATCGCCAGCCAAGCGCCCAATGGGACGCCGACCAGCGTGGGAATAGCCAACCGCAGGGCCAACTTCTTGTCGAGATGACCGTGACGATAAAAGGTAGCCGCAGCCGAGGCGGAAGAGAGCAAGATTGCGACGCGATTGGTCCCGTTGGCCAGCTTAGGCTCGAGACCACAAATGAACATCAGCGCGGGCAACGTCAAAAACGAACCGCCTCCAGCAATTGTATTGACGATCCCCGCCAGGAAACCGGCAGGAATTAACAGTAAGTACCAAGCCCAATCTGGCATCGCTTCCTATCCACTTAGAAGTCACGCTAAATGCACTTCCACGCATTCGGCTCAAGCCTGACGATTGTAACCTCCTTCGAACAAGGGGGAGTAGGCCAGTGGTGGCGAAGGAGTTGAGCTTGAGAACCCAGTTGTTATGTTGAGCGCTCGACGTAATGAATTTCGAATCCTACAGACTTATCCAGGGAAGGGGCACTGGGTGGCACTGGCTGAGGCCAATATTTACCGAAGCACCTCGTCGTGAAGCGTATGGAGGTTCGCTAAGCTCTCGAAATAACACAGATTGGCTCGCGCGGAAACTGTTCATATCAGTAGATTCCACTTTCCGGGCCTGAACCTGAGATGATCTTCACTACTAAAGCGCTTCCGCTGGAATAACTTTCAATAGGGAAAACTTAGGTGCAACCAGTTCATTACTGCGAGCGCTTAAGGGATTTGTGGACGATTCCAGTCTCGATTCCTTCGACCACACTGGCCTCAGCCAGTGCCACCCACTCCTTCACTCCTTCACTCCTTCACTCCTTCACTCCTTCACTCCTTCACTCCTTCACTCCTTCACTCCTTCACTCCTTCACTCCTTCACTCCGACCTTTGCCTGCAGCTCTACTTTGAGTGCTTCGTACACAGCGTTATCGGAAGATCGTTGGAGTGCGTCGTCGATCCGCTCTAGGGCGTCGTCGTAACGACCGGCACGTTCGAAAACCAAGGCCAACGAGTAACTGTTTGCGTGGTTCAGCGGATCCTCCAATACGGCTCGCTTCCAAGCTTCTATTTGCTGATTCAGCGTCCCTTTTTGCTGGGTGGCCCAAGCGACCAGAGGCCAATCCCCATGGGACTCTGATTCGGCTGTGGAAAACGCCAAATCCAGATCGATGGAGTCTAAAATCGCTTGGCTGACGTCTGGAAGTTGATGATTCTCTATTGCAAACTTCGCCATTTCGATTTGTCGCAAGGGATTGTCGGGGAGAATACCAACGAGTTGTTGCGGGGTGAGGAAGCGATCGACGAGGGGAATGATTTGGTATCTGGACCAGTAGCTGACGGGGAGCACATCCCGCCATATTCGCAGGCCAGCGGATGTCTCGCCGATCATCAGGGCGTGGGTACCGGCCTCCTGCAAATCGGGAATACTGGCGCGACAGGTCAACAGAATACGCGCGTAGTTGCGTCTCCGCTCGAGTGCGGACATCTCACCCATGTCAGCTCGCATCAATCCCCAACTGGCGCGCCAATCGAGCGGACAAGCTGCCATGGCGGCGCGCATATCGAACTGGCTATCAGACAGATTTTCTAACGCGGCGGGTTCGTTTACCAGAAATTCATGGAGAGCAACCAGCTGCGGATCTTGAGTGCCATGGAATACTGCACTGAAGAAATGTGGCCGAGATAGGGATTGACGCATGGCTCGGTTGAGTTCGGCGGGCCATTCGGTGGAGCTGAAGATCTGCTGCTGGGCGAGGTATTGCCGTAGGCGTCCAATTTCCAGATGGGTCTCGGGAAAGGTCCCCCACTGCGAACCATCGGCGGCTTCAATGAAAGCTGGCAAACCTTCGATTTCCGGCTCCGTTTGACGCAATTGCTCGGCAAACGCAAAGGCGGCCAAGGGACGATAGCCCATCGCCACAGCACACGAGATCAACAGAAGACAAACGATCAAAGTGGCGGGGGCCCAAGGGGCCTCAGCCAAGCTACTCGCGGAACGCGCGTGCGTCGACGACTCGGAGTGCTCCAAGCTGGAAGCAGCCGTCTCGAATTGAGCAGCATAGCGCTGACGTTGATCCGCCGGCAGACGACTCGAGTGAGACTGGGAATGAGAGTGCGAATGGGAGTGCGAATGGGAAGTATGCTCCGAGGATTTCACCCGCACTTTCTTCCGGACATGATGCCGGGTTCCAAAATAGCAACCGATGAGTGCAGCGAGGGGGAGAAAAATGGAAGGGAGCATCAGACTGAAGTCGAACATATTTTGCAACCCAACCGCCAGCAAGGCAAATAGGCAAGCGAACCGAGTCGCTTTAGCGGTGTTGGAATTCGAGTAGCTCGTTAGCAATTGCCAGACCAGCCAACCCAATCCGGACAGGGCAATCAGCAGAGTTACCACACCGGCGCCCGAGGCCAATTCCACATAGATATTCTCTGCGTGAGCGAATTGAACAGCGCTCGGTTCTGGGTAGTCGGGGAGTAATGCGAGGTGAAAGGTCCCCAGACCGCTCCCTAGCGCCCAGCAGCTTGGCTGGGAAAACGCCAACTTCCACAGTGACAGTCTCGCGTTGTCTCGTTCGTGGAACTCCTCGGAGATCGTATCCATGCGGGTGCCGATCAATTCGTCTATTCCGAACAGTGAGAGGAACAATCCCGACCCGACGGCCACCAATAGGATCACTACGGCGGCGCTCCAACCTGCCTGTCGTCCCATGGCGTAAACCGCAATAATCAACAGCCCAGTGATCATGAAGGCCAGCGTCCCTCCGCGACTGTTGGCGGCCAGAATACTGATAGCGAGCAGTGACATGACTATCAAACAGATCACCGTGATCAGGTCAGCCTCGGTCACAAATTGTTCCGCGCGGCGCCGTAGTCGCGCTATGAGATTGACAGAGGGATAGACAATACGGTAGCGTTTGTCTTCCATCTTGAGCTGCTGTTTGGTTTGATGCGCATGATACAAAGCCAGTAATCCCACCGTAGCCGCAAAGGCACAAGCAAAGAATTGTGGCGCTGAATTGCGACTGTAAAAAGTCCCAAACGATGTTTCTCGCATGTTCCCTAAATAGGTCCAGTCACCGGCAGCCACTAACTGGTAGATTCCCAACAGGGAGATCGACACGCCGCTAACGGAAATCGCACTCAAGAGCAGCGTTACGCTTAGGCGATCACGAAAAAGAATTCCGGCTGAAATCAACATCGCCAGCCCCATGGCAAACACACAGGCGGTGGTCCGCGTTTGCAACGGATGGATGCTAATGGTATGTGCCAGCGATGCCAGCGGATCGTCCGCAGCGGCAGTAGCGGAATTCTCTGCCAGAGCCGCGTCGCTCTTCGCGGTCCCCTCTTCGGTAACGCCCATCGCAAAATCGGCGGCCAATTCCTCGACTTGTTGTTGAAAGCCAACTACCGGGGAGAGGATTTTCCAAAGCGGAGTTGGCAACGGAACCACTTGTAAAATCCCAACCAACAGCACGGCGGCCAGACTCCACACCACTGGATTGCCTACTGAAACTCGCCGCGCTAAGGCGACTAGAGAGGAGAGGAGTAGAATTGCACCCACGACTGGAACCAGCCACTGCTGACTCCCCCATTCGGCCATTCCATAGGGCCAGGGAGCTACCAACAACAAGGCCATGACCAAGCCCCGAGCAATCCAGGCGATTGTTTCGGTAGCGAGTTGATAACGTGGCGGATGTGTCGCTGAGTGCATAGTGGCTTGTCAATTAAGGGTTTCAACAGTGGTGGCAAAGAGCGAACACTCGCCTCCGTTCACTCCCCTAGTTTAAACATCTCACAAATGAATACCCCCTGCCGTTCAATTTGTTTCTCTGCTTGTTGTCAATCATACCCAGCGCATTCACTACAACCCTTACCACTCCGCCACTCCTAGGCCCATTCACTGGGGAGACCCATGGTAGGCCAAATTCATTACTTCGAGCGCTCAATACATCAGCTTGGTGCTCGATGTCGACTCCTCCGACAACACTGGCTTGCCAGTGCCACCCACTCCTTCACGCCACTACTCCATCATCTCTGCGGTCCGCTGGATGGCCGCCGGGGGGATCGTATGGGGACCGTTAAACTCGATAAACTCCACGGGACACTCGGCGGACTGGAACAATTCGTGGAGCCAGCGACCGGTTTGCAAAGGTAAGATCGGATCAAATCGGCCATGGCTCTGAAGAATCTGTGTGCTCCGCAATCGTCCGACCAACGGCTTCCACAACGTCTCACAGATCAATGCTCCAGAATAAATGCACAATTGCGCCGGGGGCTGCTCCAATCCACGCAGCGCCGTCTCGACAGCCAGCATGGCACCTTGAGAAAAACCTCCCAGCAGTAGTTGTTGCGTCGTCAGGCTATAGCGATCTAAGACGATTTGAATCACTTCAGTCAATTTATGTCGCGCGTCGTCAATCCCTTCAGGAATCTCTTCCCTGATCTGCTCATAGCGTCCCTCGTCCATGGCGGAAACCAAGCGTTGAATACTGAGCATCCACCAAGCGCGACCATCGGGCATTCCCTCCTCTTCCAGTGAAAGCGGGGCAGCGGGGAAAATCAGCAGCTTGCCCACATCGCTGGATGCCCCCTGAAGCAATTCCCCAGCCAAGCCTACTAGGTCGTCGCCACCGGCACCAAAGCCATGACAAAACAGGCCAACTTTGCCGATCGTCACGGCTGGACCGTCCGGCGGAACCGTGGGGGCGATGACCACACAATCGAGCGAACC
>JBGSJT010000218.1:0-12831 GCA_041741715.1 Pirellulaceae bacterium
ATCCGGAGGCTCCGCCGGTGGTCACCTCGCAGCCTGCACTGGCACGATCACTGGTTTTGGCAGCGACGAACGACCGAACGCCATGATCCTTTTCAACGCCGCCACCACGCTGGCTCCGATCGGGGATTGGAAATTTGAAGAATCCAAGATGGAACCCGGCATAGACCGATTGGGAGTGAAGGGGGACGTTATCTCTCCAGCGCATCACATTGGCCCACACACTCCACCGGCGCTGCTTCTTCATGGGACAATAGACGAGACCGTTCCCTATAGCAGTGTTGTAGCTTTTGATAAAGAGATGAAGAAGGCAAATCGTCCTTGCAAGCTTATTGGCTACGAAGGTGCAGACCACGCCTTCTTCAACAGACCGGAGTATCTACGTAAAACTATAGCCGAAGCCGACGCCTTCCTCGTCGAGCTCGGCTGGATCAAAAAGTGAAGTCCCGCAACCAACGAGCCGAACAATGCGATCCACCGAAGTCGCGGATCGGCCGTTTCATTATGGTAAGTTTGCTTGCCGCGACATCGGCGATCGCCGGCGTTGCCGCTACAGTTATTCTCGATTCCAGCCGAGGGTGATCTGCTTCACACGGCTACCCGTCCTGTCTTTGCGCGTTAGAACGGGGTGTTGCTTGTCCCAGACAGCCCATGCTTCTTCAGCATCGGCGGATAGTTGCCGCAGTTGGCATAGCCGCCCAAGATGTAGAAGCAGCGACCTGGTAGCAAGAAGCGAGCGATGTTTCCAAACCAATCATCGAGCAACTGGTCGAACGCCTCGTCGCTGACGAAGTCATTCGCAAGCGGCCGATCCACACATGTTGAAACGCATCCTTGGGGCTCGAAAAGACCAGCGTCTCCAAATTGCTAGCTTTAGTTGAGCTGCACCCATGTGACACGTTTGGTCACAGCGAGATGCGAATTTGGGAAAAGTGCATTTTTGCCGGAAAAAACCGACCAAACAATTTTTCAGAATCGATCCACAGACTCTGCTAAAGCGCCCATTCCGAGGCCAACCTCGTCGCAAATCTGCCTCCACGCCCCCGTTGTTCCTCCCAGCGGAGCATGGCCGCAATCGCGGGCAGTCGCTGCTGATGGACCTTGGGCTTACGTTTCCGGAGGTTTGCCTAGGTCGTGGCGATGGGTGTCCAACGAGAGGCAGAATGGCGATGAGTACTGACATTCGGTGGGCACTTTGTGGTCAGTATTTTTCGGAAGCAGCAGTTGCTCGCAAAAAACTTTTAGATTTAGAGACATTTGGGAACGATTCGCTTCGACTTATCTGTAGCGAGGGAAATTACCAATGTCGGGATTTGATGTGAAAAGCTGGCAAGAGATCGTAAAGGAGCACGGACCATCAGCTTATCAAGCTGCTTGGCGAATCTTGGGGCATACTCAGGACTGTGAGGACGTACTCCAAGAGGTCTTTATTGAAGCGTATAAGTTTTTCGCGGCGGGTAAGGTCCGAAGTTCCAAAGCATTTCTATTCCGCCTGGTTACCTTCCGAGCCTTGGATGCACTGCGACGTAGGAAAAGCCATTTAGAGCTAGAGACATCTCTCCTTCTGGATCGATCGCAAGGGCCGTTAGAGCAAGTCGTTCAACGCGACGAAGATCTTCGATTGAGAACAATTGTGGCTGAGCTTCCCTCGCGGCAGGCTGCTGTCTTCTGCCTGACTTATTTTGAAGAATTGTCCGCTGACGAAATTGCTCTGGCACTTGAGATTTCCACAAACGCCGTCGGCTTGGCGCTGCATAAAGCCCGCGCGAAGTTGCAAGAGTGGATGATCAAAGAATCAAATAGGAATCAATAATGAACCAAAACAACGATGAATGGGAAAGCCACATGCCTGCTGAATTTCGAACCGAGTTAAGCAACGTTCGTGCAAGTGTTGCCCCTGGAGAATCCATGAAGCGATTCATGCTTGCTGCTGAAGAAGTCGAATTGACGATCGCTGCTATGAGGCGTTCATCAATAAAAGCAAACCTCTTCGCCATCGCAGGCTGCCTCATCGTAGCGATTGGAACTGTGTTTCTAATAGCATGGTCGCAGATAAGTTTTTTGATTGCGTCAATCATTGTCGCCTACGTTTTCTCAACAATCGGTTTCATCTTCGTGCTGATCCGCGGCTGCCGAGATAAAAGAGCAGCCGGCGCGATTTTGATGGACTGTGGCCGAATGAAGACGAAAGGATTTGGGTTCCTTCTCTTGGCGATACTTCCACTTTCGATTGTGCTGATAACATGCGTGGACCTCAACACGACTCCTTGGTATCACTGGGTCTTGGGTGTGATATTTTGCATTCCCATCGCAATTTACTTCTCGTCGATCGCTACAGGTCATTTGCAAGTGCGCACGAACGGCATTTGGCACTATATCGGCTTCTTGCCGTGGCATGAGATCGAGTCTTGGGGTTGGACCGAGGATTCCGAATCGACATTGTTAATTCAGAAGTCGGGCCGATCGCATTTTTTTAGGCGAGGGTCTTTCCCAGTGCCGGCCGAAAACAAGATTCGGTTCGAGGAGTATCTGAAGCAGTATTGCGTTTGTGAGCCAGGGCAAGAGTCAGAGTGAGAGGTCAGCCATTATTCCGTGCAAAGATTCGGAACAGCAACCCGGCTAAACAGGTGCGGGGAAGCCACGACCGACGAAGGGTAATTTTCGAGTGCTTTCTTAAATTCCGGATGGTTAAACGCATTTCGGAAGTGGGCCACTGACTCCCATACCGCATAGTTCAGAAACAGATTGCTACCTCCGATACCTTTATGCAACTGCGTTGAAATGTATCCCGGTTGAAGCTTCATCCAGTTCGCATCTTCTTCCCATGCTTTTAGGAGACCAGGGATGTCTGTTTCTGCGACTTGGAACATATTGATGAGGACAACAGGGGAAACGTCCGAGCCAAGTTGCTCGAAAATTGGCACTTTCGGGTCGAGCGGTTGAAGTTGAAGCATTGAAGATCCCAATTTTGTGAGTGACTTAGCGAGTTCAATTTTTTTCTAATTCGCACCGGAATAGAATGACTGGAGCATCCTCAATGCGTGGTTTGGGCGCACCTCGGACCCGTCCGAGATCGTCAAATCACTTCAGTTCGATCGTGACCTTCTCGATTTTTCCCGTGAACTTGAATGGTACTTGATATTCGTCCAGTACCGGTGTGCCGCAATCTGCACCGATGTCAAGCGTTTCATCCAGAGATAGTCGGATGGGAATTGTCTGCGCAATTTTCCCCTCGGCGGTTTTCTTGCCGTCCACAGTGATCGTGGCCGTGCCACCTTTGCCAATTCCTCCGCCATTATAGGCGAAGTCAACTGCGACCGTGTGTTTGCCTGGAGTGAGTTTATCCGTTGAGCCTACTTTAAATTTATGCTGTGGCTGGTTCGAGAAGGCGTGGACGAACACGGGTTTGCCTTCCATGAGCAGCAGCCCATATCCACCGAAACGCCCGCCCTGAGTCATAAGCACCCCATTGGCTCCTCCCTCGGGGACTTCTACCTCGGCGCTGATTCTGTACGACTTGTTCTTGAGGTCGGGGGCCGACCCTTCAGGGATGCGAGTCATGCCATCGTAATAGTTAAACTTTGTCCGCCCTCGGGTCAAGCTTGGACGTGTAGATACGTCGCCACGCTCCCCGTACCGATCATCGATCGGAAGCACTTCATTTTTCCTGGCTTCTTCCATGAACAGCTTCTGCAACTCCGTGAGTTTGTCAGGATTCTCTTTGGCGACGTTTTTGAACTGAGTGAAGTCTTCGTCGACGTGGTATAGCTCCCATTCAAAATCAGTGATCGGGTTCGGGACTGTGTTACCGATTGTCACCCACGGTAGCCGCTTTGGCGTGGTCGAGGCCATCCACCCATCGTGGTAGATCGCTCGGTTGGCAACGATCTCGAAGTACTGCGTGACATGCTTTGACTTCGCCTTCTCGTTCGCCTTGTCGAACGAAGACAGCATGCTGACACCAGCGATGGGTTGCTGCTGAATACCGTCGATGTGTGTCGGTGGTACAACTCCAGTCGCCTCGTAGATTGTCGGGGCGACATCGATCACGTGGTGGAATTGCGACCGCATACCACCCGCATCTTTAATCGCCCTCGGATAATGGACAATCATTCCGTTGCGGGTACCTCCGAAGTGGCTGGCGATCTTCTTGTCCCACTGAAACGGGCCGTTCATGGCATGTGCCCACGAATGGGAGAAGTGGTTAAACGTCATCTCGCTTCCCCAATGGGGAATCATGGACACCAGAAACTCTTCTGACTCCACCACCCCATTCGCGAATACACCGACTTCGTTAGTCAGTCCGTTCCCGCTAGGGTCTTCGGCACTCGAGCCATTGTCGCCCTGAATGTAGAAAATCAGCGTATTGTCAAGTTCGCCGCTCTCCTCGAGCGCGTCAATAACTCTGCCGATGTGGTGGTCGCAGTGTGCAAGAGCCGCCGCATAGACCTCCATCTGACGAGCGCATACTTTTTTCATCCCCGAAGAGAGGTCCGACCATTTCTTGTATTGTGGGTCGAACGGCGCAAGCTTCGCGTCTTTCGGAATAACTCCTATCGCCTTCTGCCGCTCGAACGTTTCCTCACGCACTTTTTCCCATCCCTGATCAAATTTGCCCTCGAACCTTTTGATCCAGTCTTTGGGAGCGTGGTGAGGAGCGTGAGCTGTCCCCGGCGCATAGTACATGAAGAATGGTTTCTCTGGTGCCAAGGCGTTTTGAGTCCTCATCCAACTGATCGCCTTGTCAGCCATGTCCGCGTCGAAGTGATAGTCCTTCTTGTCAAGGTACGGCTCTATCGGCGTCGTGCCCTCGAATGCGGCGGGAGCCCATTGGAAACTATCGCCCCCGATGAATCCGTAAAAATACTCAAACCCAAGACCGGTCGGCCACAGGTCAAAAGGACCAGCCTGACTGGATTGGAAGTCCGGAACGTTGTGGTTCTTGCCGAACCAAGAAGTGTTATAGCCATTCCCTCGAAGCACATTGCCGATGGTCCCGCAGGACTTGCTCATAAGGCTATCGTACCCAGGGAACCCGCTCGCGCCTTCGGTAATGATGCCGGTGCTGCATGTGTGGTGGTTCCTCCCGGTGATTAGGGCCGCGCGGCTAGGCGAACAAAGGGAAGTCGTGTGGAATCGGTTGTACTTCAGCCCGCCCTTCGCCAATCGCTCAAAGGTCGGCGTCGGAATCGGACCGCCAAATGTGCTTGACGCCCCAAAGCCGACATCGTCGGTCAGAATTACCAGCACATTCGGGGCGCCCCTTGGAGCCTGGACCTGGGTCGGAAAGTCCGGTGTGGACTGCTTGACCGTATCCCCTATCCTCCCACCGAATGGCGGTTTCGGCCTCGGGATCACGTTGAGGGCTGGAGATTCGACAGGCGTCTGAGCAACCACGGACATGGGATTACTGCTGGCTTCGACCAAGGCCAGTACCCAACCCATCGACACTATCGCGAATTTCATCCGTCTCGTTCGGTTGGGCACTTCAGACTCCTGGTGGTTTAGCAATGAAAACTAATTTGCGTATAGTAATAGATTGCTCTCGGTGGTTATGGGCAACAGGCCTTAACGCATGAGACCATTCCCAGACGTTGCGGTTCAATGACCTTACTGGCTTAACTCAAACGTGATCTTGTCAATCGTCCCCGTGAAGGCGAAGGGCGACTTATAGTCCGGTGAGACAGGAGTGATCGTATCACGACCGACCTCGAACGGTTCTAACCCATGACGGAAGGAAGAACGCTTCACCTGGCCTATGCCGGCGGGTTTGCCATTCACGAAGAGCTTGAGCGTGCCGCCACCTTCAGGCTTGCCGTTCGGCGCGAACTCGGACTTCAACGTGACCTTGCCCTCGGGCAAGACTTCCGTTCCGACGATGGTGATGTCAGCTACTTCAAAAAAAGTGTAATGGAATACCGGCTTGCTATCTTTCACATAGAGTGACCAACCAGCTGAAAAGGCTCCGGCGCACGTGACGACTCCTTCGACACCTCCTTTTGGAATTTGAAGTTCTGCCGTCATGGTATGAGCTCGCGGGAAAAGTTGCGGGCCGATAGGTTCCGGCAGCCATACGCTGTTCCCGAAGTAGGTCCACTTCGTCTTGGGCTCGCCCGATTCACGCAACTTCGGGTCGAACCTCTCGGCGAACCGGGGATCGAGAGGGAAGACATCATACTTTCTTGCCTCATCCAGGAACTTGGCTTTTAGTTCCGCGAGCTTCTCTGGCATCTTGGTTGCGAGGTCATTGGCCTGACTGAAGTCGTCGTTTACGTTGTAGAGTTCCCATGGTGCCGTAAGGTATTCATCGCCGCGACCGGCAGTGACCCAAGGCACCCCAAAATGGCTGCACGCTAACCAGCCGTCGTGGTAGATCGCTCTATTTGTCGCCAGCTCGAAGTATTGCGTTGTCCGCTTGTCGCTAGCCTTCGCATCATCGAAGGAGTATAGCATGCTTACTCCTTCGATCGGCTTCTGTGGAATGCCGTTGACAACCTTTGGCTCCGGAATCTTGCACGCCTCCAGGATCGTCGGCACTACGTCGATAACATGATGGAACTGGTTGCGAAGCTCGCCCTTTGACTTGATCCCGTTGGGCCAGTGTACTACTAAAGGATTGCGAGTGCCGCCGAAATGGCTTGCGATCTGCTTGCTCCATTGAAACGGGGCACACATCGCCTGCGCCCAGCCGGATGGCACGTGCGGCTCGCTCTTGGGGCCGCCGATTTCGTCGATTCGCTCGAGCGTACTTTCCAATCCAAGTTGGATGCCGAGCAGGCTGGCAATTTCGCTGAAGGTGCCTTCTAGGCCGCCTTCTGCGCTAGCGCCATTGTCGCCGACGATGTACATGACAAGCGTGTTATCGAGTTCTCCGGATTGCCGCAGGCTCTCGATCAACCGGCCGACCTCGTCGTCGGTGTAAGCCATGTAAGCCGCATAGTTCTCCATCAAGCGACAATACACCTTCTTTGCATCCGCCGACTGGATATCCCATGCAGGAATTTCCTTCGCGCGAGGCGTCAGTTTGGTCCCTTTCGGGATGACACCCGTTTCCAGTTGCTTCGCGTGAGTCATTTCCCGCTGCTTGTCCCACCCGTGGTCGAACTTGCCAACATATTTCTCCCGCCACGCCTGAGGTGCGTGATGCGGGCCGTGGATACCTGAGGTGCTGAAGTAATTAAACCATGGCTTGTCGGGGTTCGCGGCCCGTACGTTGCGAGTCCAGGCAATGGCTTCATCGGTCATATCTGCGGTGAAGTGATAGCCTTGTTCAGGCGATTTCGGTTGCGGCGTCCAGTTGGTATTTCGGTATATGGTCGGGTAGTACTGGTTTGTTTCACCCTGGTTGAAACCGTAGAAGTAGTCGAACCCGAGACCAGTCGGCCAGCGATCGAACGGGCCAGCCGGGCTAATGTCTGGCTCTGGCGTGTTGTGCCACTTTCCGAACATGCCGGTCGCGTAGCCGTTGTCTCGCAATATCTCCGATACAAGGGCCGTATTCTTCGGGATGATGCCGGTGTATCCGGGAAAGCCCGTGCCCATCTCAATGATGATTCCCGTGCTGACTGAATGGTGGTTCCGGCCAGCAAGCAACGCTGCTCGAGTTGGACTACAAAGAGCCGTCGTGTGAAAGCGGTTATACTTGAGACCGTTGCTCGCAAGTTTATCCATATGTGGCGTAGGAACGGGCCCGCCAAAAGTGGAACACATGCCGAAGCCGACGTCATCGAGTATGATGATCAGTACGTTGGGACTCCCTTTGGTAGCCGTCAAAGGCACGGGGAAACTGGATGTCGACTCTTTATAGTTTCCTCCAATCTTGCCTTTGAAAGCTGGGTCTGGCTGTGGTAACTGCGTTTGCGCGTACGAAGGGGTAACGGTGATACACGCAGAGCAAATTAGGGATGCGATCGCGAAAAGGATTTTCATGGTGTTAGCTTGAGTTTTTAATGAGGAGATATCGAACACCGAACAAGGAATGGAGAATGCCGAAATACAAGTGTGATTACTTCAGTTCGACCACAACCTTTTCAATCTTGCCCGAGAAATTAAATGGAAGCGGGTATGTGAAATCCACTGCGGAACCAGTATCGGTTCCGACATCGATTCCTTCTCCGAGAGAATACTGAAGCGGTACCGTTTTGGCCAATTTACCTTGACCTATCTGCTTACCGTTGGCACTCAAGGTAAGGGTCGCCGCCTTGCCGAGCTCACCTGGCTTGCCTTCGTAGGCTAAATTCACCACCAGCGAAACTTTACCGGCTGGCAAAGTATCCGAAGCAATCGTGTAGCGATCAATCGCAAGCATGTTGTAGACGAAGTGCGCTTTCCCATCACGAATATACAATCCGTATCCGCCAGTCGATCCACCGTGGGTGAAGACCATTCCAGAGGCTCCCTCCGCAGGGAGCTCGATGTCGGCAGTGATCGAGAAAGACTTGTTCAATGTGGGTGGGCAAGCTCCGTCGGGCAATGCGATTTGGCCGGGATAGTAAGTATACTTGCTCTGCTTACCGGCTAAGCTCGGACGACCTTGTAGCTCGGAATTCAATCTCTCCACACCGCGCCAATCGAGCGGCAAGGCATTGTAGGTAGCGGCTTCCTTCCAAAACAAAGCTTCCATCTCGTTGAGCTTTTCAGGATGTTGAGTCGCGATGTTATTGGATTGACTAAAGTCTTGATCGACGTTGTATAGTTCCCAGGGTGCCTTCATCGGATCAAACGCACCGCGAACCGGAACCCAGGGTACGAAACTGCGGCTGGAAGCCATCCAGCCGTCGTGATAGACCCCACGATTAACCAGCAGTTCAAAATATTGTGTCGTTCGTGTTTCGGGAGCCTTCGCATCTTGCAGTGTCGCCAAGAAACTCTTCCCTTCGATCGGCTTTTGCTCGATACCATTAAGCATCGTTGGTGGGGTAATTCCAATAGCTTCGTAAAGCGTCGGAACAATATCGATCACGTGCAGGAATTGCGAACGCAATCCGCCTCCTTTTTTGATTTTTGCAGGCCACGAAATTATGAGTGGATTTCGAGTTCCACCAAAGTGGCTAGCAACTTGCTTCGTCCACTGGAAAGGCGTATTCATTGCATGAGCCCATGCCGATGGGAAGTGATTAAACCACTTTGGGCCACCTATCTCATCGATGTGCTCCAGGTTCTCTTCCCACTTCTCAGGGAAGCCATTGAAGAAGAGGTTCTCATTGATGCTTCCCTCGAGCCCCCCTTCTGCACTTGCTCCGTTGTCACCTACGACATACATGAAGATCGTATTGTCCGCCCCGTCCATGGCTTTGACAGCATCGATCACTCGTCCCATGTGATGATCTACGTGCGCAGCATAACCAGCAAAAACTTCCATCATGCGAGCATAGATCTTCTTCTGACCGGGTACTAAAGAATCCCAAGCCGGAAGACCATCGCTTCGCTCGGTCAGTTTCGTTCCGGCGGGAACGATGCCCATGGCAATTTGACGTTTTAAAGTTGTCGAGCGATATGCGTCCCAACCGTCATCGAATTGTCCCTTAAACTTAGCGATCCAATCCGCCGGCGCATGGTGTGGTGAATGATTGGCACCTGGTGCAACATAAAGGAAAAAGGGTTTGTCGGGTGCGATACTTTTGACCTTGCGAGTCCAATCAATTGCTTTGTCTGCTAAATCTTCAGTCATGTGATACTTGGGATCATCGCTTTTTGGAACGAGATTTCTATTCTCGAATAGCAGTGGATTCCAATGATTCATATCACCGGCATTGAATCCATAGAAATAATCAAAACCAAGCCCATTGGCCCAACGATCAAAGGGACCAACTGCACTGGTTTCCCATGCCGGAGTGTTATGGTTCTTGCCGATCCAGGCAGTCGCGTAACCATTTTGGCGAAGCACTTCGCCGATTGTTCCACAGCTTCGCGGAAGAACGCAAGTGTATCCTTCGTATCCGGTAGCCGCTTCGGTGATGACCCCAGTCGCAGCCGAATGATGATTACGACCCGTAATCAAAGCAGCCCGAGTTGGTGAGCAGAGTGCGGTTGTATGAAAGCGATTGAATCGTAGACCTTCGGCAGACAACTTATCTAGGGTCGGCGAAGGAACGCCGCCGCCGAACGCGTTATACTGACCAAACCCTGTATCGTCCAACAGGATGAGGACAACATTTGGAGCACCAGCGGGCGCCTTTGTCGGTTGCGGAAATTCGGGGGCGCTAGATTCCAAATAGGTCTTGCCAACTTTTCCTTGGAACTTGAAATCGGGCGTTGGCAACACTGCGGGCGTGCCATTAAGCTTGACCTGCGGCTGCTGTGCTACACAAAGTTGGGACCAACCAAGTATCGCTGAAGCGACCACTATCGCATGTGATAGCGAAAAACAAATTGATCGCCAAATGAAAAAGTTTGCTGTCCGTGTCGACTTCATCTTTAGCGAACTCCGGTCGATTGAGTAATGTCGAATTCTAATGTAGCTACTGCCCCGGGATGATAGCATAACTACCGCTGCCAGAGATCGCATACGATCGAAATTCACATACATTCCACTTGCTTCGCCAATCTCTCTGCCAGCCAGCCAAGTCGCGAACGTTTTAGAGCATGACGTTTCTAGCAAAAAACGTTCATTTGCTAGCCACTTATTCGAAAACTTTGGATTGATACCGAAATTCGCAGTGAATCTGCTTCCATGCCTCTCTCTGCTCCTCCCAGTCGAGCATGGCTGCGATCGGACGCAGTCGCTTCTCGTGGATCTCGGGCTTGCCCTTCGTGGGACGGTTCCGTAGCAAACGAATTCAGTTTTACGAGGCGTGGACTTTGGCTACTCATTGTCACCGTCTTCCTTCTGGGATTTCTTGAATTTCTTTTTCGGCTTGCTCTGTGATGAACTCGCAGGCGCAGCAATGGCAGTCCGAGTGTATTGCTTTTTGTAATCGAGGCTACGTTGCCGGAGTTGGGCGAAGACGGCGGCATAGGCGGGATCGGCGGCGATGTTGGTGAGTTCGGTCGGATCGCGCTCGCGATCGTAGAGCAGCTCAGCGCCGTTTGCATAGTAGTTGGCGTAGGTATAGCGGTTGTCGCGCACGCCGAACCAAGTGGCGATGTTCCCGGGATTGCTGTGATGCTCGACGAAGAAATCGGTACGCCAGTTTTTCGGAGGCGCGCCCGTCAGCAATGGCGTGAGGGAAGAGCCTTGGTATTTTTCTGGAATCGGGATAGCCGCGAGATCGAGAATGGTGGCAGGGATGTCGAGACTAACGGTAGTTTCTTTGAGCACGCGACCTCGTAAGTCAGAATTCAAGCGCGGGTCATACACGATCAAGGGCACGTGGATCGACTGATCATAGTGCGACCACTTGCCTTGAAAACCGCGATCTCCCATGTAGTAGCCGTTATCGGCAGAGTAGATGACAATGGTGTTTTCATCGAAGCCTTTTTCTTTTAGCGCCGTCATGACGCGGCCCACGATGCGATCCATTCCAAAGAGCATCCGGTAAATGGCACGCATGTTAACGCTATATTTTTCGGGCGTATCGTAACCCCAAAAGTAGCGAGCGCGATTGATGGTGGTTTTAAGAAAATCGGGAGTGGCGTCGTAGTATTTCGGGTCATCGAGATTAGGGCGATTGGGCTCTATGTCTTCAAAGAGACCGTCCTCCGCTACTGGCCATTGGTAGTGAAACCCAGGGCGCTTGTCGTTGTCCTCGGCGTGCGAGATGTTGAAACTCATGTAGAGGAAGAAGGGGTTCTCAGCCGATTGCGTTTGAACGAACGCGACCGACTTGTCGCCGATGATCTCATCGACGTGACGCAGACTGCCGTCGGGCATTTTCTTGATGTAGGGGCTGCGACGCAGGACCTCGTGGTCGTCGAACATGGTGGTCATGCCATCAACGCCCTTCTCCCAGTTGACGTGCTGCTTACCGTAAAAGCCGGTTTTGTAGCCTGATTGGCGAAGCAGCCTGGGGAAGCTGGAATCCAGATCCTCTTTGCACACGGGAGTGCTCGGGTTGCCGTGATAGCCGTGTGTAGTGGTCGTCAATCCTGTGAAGAGATTGGCGCGGCTCGCCATGCAGATGGGAGTTTGAACAAAGGCGTTTTCGAAACGCACGCCGCGGGCTGCTAGGCTGTCGATAACCGGGGTCTTGATTTGCGGATGTAGGGCAGGACTCCATGTCGCTGTAAGGTATTGTCAATCTGTGGATTTCGCTTTCCTGGCCTCCCTCTTTTTTGGTTGAAGGTATTCAGGGTTGGCTGGGTTGGCGAGCAGAGCATCCAGCCGCACACGCATTTGCTTCACCCGCTCGGGTTGCGCCGCGGCCAGGTTGGTCTTCTCGCCGATATCTTCGGACACGTTGTAGAGTTCCACCGGACTGCACTGCACATCCCTCTTAAACTCCTCAGGATTGACCAACAACTTCCAATCTCCCATGCGAAGGGCCGATTGCCCGGCACGTGAACCCACCAGAAGAATAGCCTCGTGAGGCGATTTTGCTCCTTGGCATAAGACGGGCCATATATCCGAGCCATCAGGCGGGAGTGGTTGAGCGACCGATGCGCCAGCAAGCTTGCAAAGCGTGGGAAACCAATCCACGACGTGCAACGGCTCTTGGATACGAATGCCAGCGGGAATTCTTCCCGGCCAGACGGCAAAGGCCCCGATTCGAAACCCGCCTTCGTAAATGTCAGACTTGCCGCCACGCAGAGAGTCATTGCTTGAAACGTCGTTCCAGCTCGGCCCCCCGTTGTCTGTGGAGTAAATAATGAGCGTGTTGTTCATCATCCCCTTTTCCGTCAGCGCGGCGATAATTTTTCCGATACCTTCGTCCAGGGCGGAGGTCATACCGGCCA
>JBGSJT010000219.1:0-2996 GCA_041741715.1 Pirellulaceae bacterium
CGACTCATGGCCAGATTCCTTTCTGACTGATACGTTTCAGTTGGTGGGTGTAGGAATCTGGCCTTTTTTCATACTCTCAATTCTAGCGAAACCCCAATTTTCCCAAATAAAAATGCTTCACAGCGTTGGCCGTTGGCCCTAACGATTTTTTCTCGCGTTCCCTTCCCCGGCCTGCTGCCGGGTCTAGAAAATCTCCCGGACCTTTGGTCCTAAATACAATTCCAAACTTGAAACTTGAAACTTGAAACCCGTAATTTAAACCGTTCCGGCGTCGACCATAAATTCCTGACCGGTAACGGAACTGCTTGCTGCGGATAATAAAAACCCGACCATGGCCGCCACCGACTTCACATCCGTCGGCTGTTTCAAACTTGTGCGCTGATATACGCGTTGTTTCTGTTCGTCGGACAAACTGGCCGACATGTCAGTCTCCATGAATCCGGGCACCACACAATTGGAACGAATCCCCATCGTACCCCATTCACGCGCCACATTCTTGGAGAAGGCCTCCATGGCTCCTTTGGTGGAGGCGTACATCGCCAATCCTTTGTAGCCGGTGTGAGCACTGATCGACGAAACATGCACGATCGATCCGGCTGTCTTATGAAACAACATCTGTCGAATCGCCAACTTGGTCAACAACATGGGTGAGAAAACATTGACGCGAAATAGTTCTTCCAACTTGTCTAAATGGACGTTGCTTACCAAATCATCGTAGGTCATCGCCGCATTGTTAACCAAAGCATGCAGCGGCATTTCCTTCGACAGCAGAGCCCCCCCAATCTGCTCCTTGATAGCCTTTGGAGCCGACAAATCACAAGCGACAAACGTCACCCGCTCAAGATATTTTTTCTGTAACGTTTCCAACTCACTCGATAGCGTACGCCCCACTACCCAAACTGAGTTACCTATCTTTAGCTGTTGCCGTACGATTTCCAGGCCCAGACCACGAGTACCACCGGTGACTAAAATGTTCATGCGCCGCGCTGCCGTTTTCCAGTAGAAGTCAAGCGCAGCGATGGCACTAGCTGAACCACACGCGGGATCTTATAGACGGGCAACGTCGACTTCAATCTGGCAAAAATCTCCCTAGCCGTTAATGTCTGGTCTTGCTGCAGTACCAAATCGCAACAGACCAAATTGCCCGTGACCGAATTAGCCTTGCCATACACGGCTGCCTCGCGCACTTCGGGCATATTCAACAAATGCGTTTCAACCTCGTGCGGATTAACTTTGAAGCCCCCCACATTTATCAAGTCAGTGCGGCGTGCCACGAAGCGAAAAGACAACGGGT
This sequence comes from Pirellulaceae bacterium, assembly GCA_041741715.1. GTDB lineage: Bacteria > Planctomycetota > Planctomycetia > Pirellulales > Pirellulaceae > Aureliella. The sequence continues at coordinate 1,295 of JBGSJT010000219.1, forward strand.
CGGCTTGGTCTACCTCCACGCAATCTCCGGTTAAGAAGAAATCGTCCTGCATTGATACTCGCATCGACGCGGCCAACAAGCTGCGGTGGATGACCAACTCTCCATCGACGATCTTGATCAACCCCTGGTATGCTGTCGGCACGCAAAACGTTTCACCCTCACCTGTTAACACCGATCCCACTTCGGTCGAAGCGTACACATTGCGAAACTTTGCGTTGGGAAACATTGTCGCCAGTTTGGAAAGCAGTTCAGCGTCGGTGCGTTCACCGCCCAGAGTAACACTTTTTACGCTTGCATGAGTTTGTTGATCACTAACCAGCACCCGCATCAGGGTTGGCGTCGCGCTCAGGTGAGTGATTCGTTCGCTTTCGATCGCCAAGTGCATTTGTTCGGGTGTCAGCCCAAATAGTCGTACGATTGGATTGCGATTCGCCAGTGCTTGGAAAAAGACTTGCAGTCCCGCAAAGTGTGCTGGGTGGTAAGCCAAGCCCCACACATCATGGCGATGCTTTTCACTGACGCGCACCGCGCGCGTTAGTGAATCGAGTGCATGCAGTACCAACTTTGGTTTGCCTGTCGTCCCCGACGTGAACAGGCCGATTCGGCACTCGCCCCGGTACTCGGAGGAGCGAGACATTGCGCCTGATTCCTGGCTCCCCTCGCCCCGGTACTCCGGGGAGAGGGGCTGGGGGTGAGGGGTCTGGAGCTGGAGCAAACTCTCCGCCTCAGCCCGCCCCGACTCGTCATCCACTAAAACCAATTTTCCCCCGCGCTCGATCGCCGCGCGCAGAGTCTTGAACAAACCATAGCATGTCTCAAACGCCACCACCGATGGAAGGCATTCCATCGCGGCCACATCGCGTTGCAACTGTTCGTAGCCGATCCTCACATCCTGAGGACCGTCGACAAGAAATAGCTCACTCACTGCGCAAGCGATCTTCGATCTCGCCTACCGTACTGACGACGCCGCGAGCAAACACATCCACCCCGGTCATCGCTTCAAGCTTGACCGTCAGCACAGCCAGTTCCAGAGAATCCATCCCCAAGTCCTTGAGCAATTGCGTATCACGCGACAAAGTCGCCACGGAGTCTCGGCCCGACTCCACCAGCACTTCATTAATTGCGTGCAGCAGGCGTTGCGAACTAGTCATCTCGTTCAAATTTTCCGCACCATAATCAAACTATTCCTAATTGTCGTAGCCACGTTCGTCAGAACCTCGACTCCCGGCGGTCTGGCGACCGCAGCTACGTCTAAAACGCGACAATTACGATACTTCTCGCTGATCGCCACCATGTATCATCGCAACTCACCCTCCCGCCGAAAGTTCCGTCGTTTTCGACGAAACTTTCGGAGGGGAGGGTCGGAGCCCCAGCGACGGGGAGGGAAATCCCCCTCTCCGCTCGCCGACCAACTACGTCGCTGCTATCGCACGAACATACAGTTCTGCGTTACGTGGAGTATAGTCGTTCGAAGCTAATCGCGAATTTCCCCGGTACATGTTCAGTCGCACTTCGTCGTCAAACAGTTGTTCAATCGCATCGGCGAGACCTGCAGAATCTGCAGGCGCAACGACTACTCCCAGCGCATGTTTAGCAACTAAATCTGCCAGTTCGCTCTCGGTCGACGCCAGGGCCACGATCGCCGATCCAGCCGCCATTGAATTGTAAGTCTTGCTGGGTGTCGAAACACTCTTGGCCGCTG
>JBGSJT010000220.1:0-15062 GCA_041741715.1 Pirellulaceae bacterium
TTGGCGCAACACCATGGTGGGTCGCGCGGCTTGGTTCAACGTATCCATTTCGCGGTTGTATCGAGACGGCGAACAATGGAAAACCACATCGTCGATGAGACGAGATGACCTGCCCTTGGTTTCCAAGGCAGCAGAGATGGCTTACGCCTGGATTTGGGAAAACGGTGAAAGCAGCGGAGGCCAATACGATGAACTGTCCTGATCGACCTACGAAGTCGCGTTGTCCAATCGCCGTGCTTGGTGCCGGCGAGCTGGTTTCACACCTACGGCGTCTAGACAACACGAGAGACGAATCAAACTACGAATTTAATGCCTTTCGTCTTGCTGAGGATATGCAAGCCACGCATGTTCTTCGCCCGACCGATCTTCGCAACCTAGTCAAACTCTGCCAAGTACTTGCCTTCACCATTGCAGACGATGGCTGGCTCACGGACGAAACGCGAGCAGAACTGTTCAAACTGGCTGATGAGTTGGATGGTGTCACCCGGAAGTGGAGCACCGAATCCGATGGCTAAGCCCATTTTTGAAATACGTCGCGGCCTGATCAAGGTGCGCATTTGGCAACGGAAGTCAAAGAATGGAGTGCGATTATCGCTGACCGTCGTGCGATTGTTTCGCAATGGTGATCAGTGGAAGGAGTCCACTCGGTTGGGTCGCGACGATATTCCTCTAGTTCGCTTGCTGTTGGATAAGGCTCACACTTGGATTCTTAACCAGGGTGGCGAGCAGCTATGAGTTTCGATGGCGAGCTAAGACTTAACTGCATCAACCGACCAAGCATTGTCGGCGATCTGCATTTTTTAGCTGCATCGGGCTACCGATTTCCAACCGTTGTTGCCGATCCGCCCTGGCGCTATGCAAATACAGCGTCGCGTGGCGCTGCCGAGAACCATTATCCAACGATGACACTCCAGCAAATCTGCGATGAACCGATCATTCGGATCGCTGAGGATAACGCCCATTTGCATTTATGGACTACCAACGCGTTTCTTGAGGATGCGTTTACGGTCATACGGGCCTGGGGATTTGAGTACAAATCGTGCATGGTGTGGGTTAAACCGACGATTGGCATGGGCAACTACTGGCGGGTCTCTCACGAATTCCTGTTATTTGCCATTCGCGGACGGCTCCCTTTCGGTCGCAATGATGTACCGAGCTGGCGTGAGGCCCGTCGCTCGCGGCACAGTAGTAAACCCTATTGTTTTCGCGAGCTGATCGAGCAGGTCAGTCCCGGTCCGTATCTCGAAGTCTACGGTCGCGTGGAGCATCCCAGTACCGCATGGACCATCTACGGTAATCAGGTAGAACGCCGGTTGTTTTAATTCGACAGTCTTGTAGACCGCATTGAAGATTGGAAAGGACGCGCCAAAGTGTCAGAAGATGAACTTACAAAACGGCTTTTGAGGATCGAGGGCATGCTCGAGTCAATACTTGGGCAATGGTCGGCGCCACGCGAGTTCTACTCGCCCTCCGAAGTTGCGGTCTTGCTTGGAAAAGCTGAGTTCACCGTTCGGGAATGGTGTCGACTTGGCCGTATCCTGGCCGAGAAGCGTGCTTGTGGTCGCGGGCTGAGCAAGGAATGGATGATTTCGCATGACGAAGTCCAGCGAATTAAGAACGAAGGTCTGCTGCCCTTGTAATAGCTAGAAACGGGTGAGGGGCGGCTCGTAGCAATCTAAGAAACCAGCATGGCAGCAGTGCACCAAGCGTCACGCATTGCGCCCCCGGCGGGCGTTCAGCCCGCCGAAAGAGGTCGGAGCGTTCAGCGGAGGCCGGCAGCGTTTGCAGCCAGCCCCAGCTGGCTCAAACGCAGGCGAGCGACCTAGCGAGCCGAGCGGCCGTACAGGCCGCGGCATGCACCGGCTCCAGGGCTGGTCATGCCCAGCCGTGCAGGCCAAGCCGCGTACAGCGGCGCCGAAATTTATCGAGCTACCGCTTGAAGCACTTTTTCGTTAGCAACCCTTGCCATTCCACTGCATCACGCGATAGAAACAGGGTGTCATTAAAGCGCAGGGATTCAACCCTCGCTTCACCTATTGTGTTTACCCGAACGAGAGCCGTCTCCAACGGAGGCGCCTCTCGTTTTTTTGGTTTACACCGAAGACTGACAGAATCCGTGCAGTGGATCTTGCGAGCGCACGGCTCGCAAGATCTTTCATCTGGCTGTTGGTGGTCCCGGGCCGGGCATTCGCCCAGCTTGGTTTGCTCCACTCATCCCTAGTACTCCGACGGAAGCAAGAAGGTGGTCACGCTACGATCTGCCTCCGTGATCAACCATATTTTTTCCCCTTTCGAAGTATGATAGACGGAAAATAGTCTGGTACCGTGTACAAGTGCCTCGTCATTGCTCTGCCAATCCTGCGGGCAGCAATCACCCCAATCCCCTTTTGCGTGACGCCGAAGCATGGTGAGCATTTCCGGCCGGCTGAGCGCTTCCAGAGCGCCCGGTGTGGTAAAAAGTTGTCCCAGGTTGAATCGTGCTCCGTGGATCACAATGGTTGGCGTGTACGACGGGTTTTCATTCGATTTTTTGTTCATGTGTCACCTATTGTTTGGCACTGAGTGCCGATGTTTTCTCAGTGACCGCCTGCGACATGTTTTTGTTTCGAGCGGTCTTTCACAAACAGTGAAGACTGCTTGAGACAAAAACAAGACAATCCAAACAAGGTGAAAGGTGCCAGTCGAGGGAAGCGGTAGCGGATTAGCAGGCAAATGACGGGCGCAGCCTGGCGTGAGCTTGCCCGCGATAGCTTCCAGCGACTGGTGCCTTGAACCTCGATGCTGGCACGACTGGGCGGAAGTAGATGGGACAGCAAACCGCGCGGTCCAGATGACACCAACGGGACTTTGGTCGACGGCCAATCATAGGGACGAGCCCTCAATAAATTTCAAATCGGATATACTGAACGACTATGAGCAATGATCTAGCCCCTGGCACGATCGATATCGACAACGAACAACGGAACGAAGCATTTTCCGTTGTCGGCGTGGGTGCATCCGCAGGTGGGCTGGAAGCGTTCACACAACTGCTGACCCACCTGGACGACGATACTGGGATGGCGTTTGTACTGATTCAGCACTTGGACCCGACGCACGAAAGTAAGCTAACCGATCTGCTGGTCAAGGCAACGTCGATGCCCGTGGTCGAAGTCACCGAGGGCATGACGGTTTGTCCCAATCATGTCTACGTGATTCCTAAGAACACGAACATGGCAATCGATGGCGACCTGCTCCGACTCACTCCCCGTGATCAAAAACGTCTGCATCTACCGATCGACCACTTCTTTCGCTCCTTGGCGTCAGGTCGCCTGAGCGATGAAAGGCAGGAAGCCGAACCGAGCGACGAGCTGCACAGTGATAAAAGTTCAACTGAAAAGCCTCCAACTGGCAAACGGCCGGGACAGGCGATCGGAATTGTGCTCTCGGGCACCGGATCGGACGGCACGCTGGGAATCCAGGAGATCAGGGCCATTGACGGCATCACGTTCGCGCAAGACGAAGCATCCGCCAAGTTTCCCGGCATGCCGCACAACGCCGTGGCCAGCGGCAGTGTCGATTTCGTCATGTCGCCTGCCGACATCGCCGCCGAGTTGGCCCGCATCGCGCACTACTTTAGCTCGCGCCCCGCAATCCTCCTCGATTCAGTCGAACCGAATCGAGTCGCTGCGAACTCCGTCAAACCCGCTGGCGATCAGCAGGTGGGTTCGGCTGATTTGGCTGACGACGACGAGGCACTGTTTCGCAAAATCATCAAGCGGTTACGTGAGACCGCCGGCGTCGACTTCACGCATTATCGAGACAGCACGATCAAGCGGCGGATCATGCGACGCATGGCGCTGCATAACCAACACTCGCTCGCCGAATACGTCAAACTGATTGAGTCCGACACGAGCGAACCGGAAACGTTGTTCCATGAGATTCTGATCAACGTGACCAGTTTCTTTCGCGACCCTGAGAAATTCGAGTCGCTCAAAGCCGACATCTTTCCGCGGATCGTTCAGGACAAGGCGAGTGACAAGCCGATTCGCTTTTGGTCCGCCGGTTGTTCCACGGGCCAGGAAGCGTACTCGTTGGCGATGGCGATGTTAGAGTTTCTCGATAACAAGCCAGTGCGTCCCCCGATTCAAATCTTCGCCACCGATTTGAGCGATAACGTTTCGCTGCGTTCGGCCCGCGTCGGAGTTTATCCCCAGAGTATCGAGGCCGAAGTTTCGCCCGAGCGGCTGCGGCGTTTTTTCACCAAAGAAGACGGGCAGTATCGGATCAACAAATCGATTCGCGATCTGTGCGTGTTTGCCAAACAGAATATCATCGCCGACCCACCATTTTCGCGAGTCGATTTCATCGCCTGCCGCAACGTGCTGATCTACTTGTCGCCGACGTTGCAAAAGCGGGTCATCCCAACGTTTCACTATGCCTTGAATCCCAACGGCGTGCTGATGCTGGGCAACTCGGAATCCGTCGGCAGTTTCACCGATCTGTTTGAAACGCTAGACTATCCGCATCGCATCTATTCCAAAAAGACGTCTGCCTTTCGCCTGTATCCGCATTTCCAAACCGATGAGTATGTGACGACAAAAGCTGGTGATGAAGAACGCGCTGAGAATCACGCTGCCAACCCGGCCGATTTCCAGCGCGAAGCCGATCGCCTCGTACTGGACCAATACGCCCCGCCAGGCGTGCTGGTCAACGAGTCGCTGGAGATCTTGCAATTCCGCGGTCGCACCAGTCCCTATTTGGAACCGGCGGCGGGGGCGGCCAGTCTGAATTTGCTCAAGATGGTTCGCGACGGGCTGTACGTGGAAATCAAACAGGCACTGGCCGAAGCGAAACAGGAAAACGCTCCGGTCGAGCGAAAGGGTGTGCAGCTTCGCGACGGCGACGACACCCGCGACATCAATTTACGCGTCAGCCCCGTCAAACTTCCTGGACAGAGTGAACGCTGTTATCTGGTGCTGTTTGAAGAGATCGATACGCACGCTCGATCACACTTCGTCAGACAAGCCAGTACGGGGTCGGCCAGTGGGCTGATGAAATACATTGGAGCGTTACTTCGCCCACCGAAACTCTTGGCGAATTCCGCAACGCAAAAGTCCGAACAGCGCGAACGAAACGAACTGCAGCGCGAGTTGGCCACTATGCGTGACCAATCTCAAATGATCGGTGAACAACATGATGCCACGATCGAAGAATTGAAATCGGCCAACGAAGAAGTTCTGTCATCCAACGAAGAGCTGCAGAGTACAAACGAAGAAATGGAAACCGCGAAGGAAGAGTTGCAATCGATCAACGAGGAACTGAACACCGTCAACGATCAACTTCAAACGCGGAATGTGGAACTGAACCTGTTGTCCAACGACCTGACCAACTTGCTCGGCAGCGCCGGTGTTCCGCTGGTCGTGGTGGGCAGCGATTTACGAGTTCGGCGGTTCAGTCCAGCGGCGGGCAAAGTCCTCAAGCTGACCTCGGACAACGTGGACCGCGCGATCGGCAATGTCAAGCTGGGAATCGAAATCTCCGACTTGGAGGCGTTACTGGACGAAGTGCTGGCCACGGTGCAGGTGATCGAGCGCGAGGTCCAGGACAGCGATGACCATTGGTATCACGTTCGCCTGCATCCCTACCGAACTGCCGATAATAAAATCGATGGTGCGGTGCTGGTGTACTTGGACATCCACGCGGTCAAAATGAGTCAGTTGCAATTGCAAGTCGCCAGTGATTTTACCGACGCGATTGTCGAGACCCTTAGCGAGCCGTTTCTGGTCCTGACAAGCGACTTGCGAGTCAAATCCGCCAATCATGCGTTCTTTCAAACATTTCAGGTCACGCCGCAAGAGACCGAGCAGCGCCTGATTTACGAGCTGGGGAGTGGGCAATGGGATCAACCGTCGCTGCGAACGCTGCTGACCGAAGTGCTGACGACGGAAGCCGCGTTTGACAACTACGAAGTCAAGTTTGACTTCCCCGATATCGGCACGCGAGTGATGTTGCTCAATGCCCGTCGCCTGGTACAAGCTGATGGAGTCACCGAGCTGATTCTACTGATGCTGCAGGACATCACCGACCGCGTGAAACGGCAGGACGACCTGATTGAAATCAACCGAAATAAAGACAACTTTTTGGCCATGCTTGGTCATGAACTGCGAAATCCGTTGTCATCGGTCGTCAGCGGTCTTGAGGCTTTGAGTACACACGAACTTGAGGAGTCCGAAAAGCGGGAACTGTTCGACCTGATCGGTCGTCAAGCGAAGCTGATGACGCGGCTCGTCGACGATCTGCTGGATATGTCACGGATCTCGGCCGGTAAAATCAAACTGCGGAAAAAGCGATTCGATCTCGTCAAGTTGGTCAGCCAAGTGATCGGCGATCATCGGCATCATGTCGAATCGACTCAATTGACCTTGACGAACGCGTTGCCACCCTCGCCGCTGTGGATCGTCGGTGACGAGGCGCGACTTTCGCAAGTCATCAAAAACCTGCTCAACAACGCAACGAAGTTTACCGATCCAGGCGGTTCGATCCAGGTCACGCTGGAGTCGGGCGAGGACGAATCTCACCAAAGCCAAGCCACGATCCGAGTTCAAGATACCGGCATTGGCATGGAACCGGCCACGTTGCAGATGATGTTTCAGGAATTTCGTCAAGCCGATTCGAGCATCGCGCGCAGCCGAGGTGGATTAGGTTTGGGCATGGCCCTGAGTCGGCGACTGGTGAAGATGCACGGTGGTAAAATCAGCGCATCCAGCGAAGGTTTGGGCCAAGGTTCTTGCTTCACGCTTGAACTGCGGCTATGTAAAGATCAAACTACTCCACCGGAGTCTACCAAGCCATCGGAAACGATGGAATTGAAATCGCATCGCATCTTGATCGTCGATGACCAACGTGCTTTGCGATTGCCGATGAAGCACTTGTTGAAGTCACTTGGCCAAGACGTCGTGGAAGCATCCGACGGAACCACAGCTTTGGAAACTGCTGTGCAATATCGCCCCGAGATCATCTTATGTGACATTGGCCTACCAGACATTGACGGTTACGCAGTGGCCCGCGCGATTCGTGACAATAAAGAATTTTCCGACGTTTTCTTAGTAGCCGTGACCGGCTACGGCCAGGATGCAGACCGAGAACTCGCTCATGAGGCCGGTTTCGATCGACACATTACCAAACCAATCAGCATCGTCGCGCTGCGCGACGTCATCCAACAGGCCAGTAAAAGAATAGTTTGAACAAGCGCTACTTTTACCGTCACAAATCCAGTCGAGATGCGTTCATGCAATGATTATTGGGGATATTGTGAGAAGAAACTAGATCTGACGAACTCGACCCTCAAGAGCCGTCTCCCCAAATCATCGCCATTTCCGTGTGAACGTCCGACACCGCCCGCAACTTACCTCCACTGCAACTTGCGTCGCCTGGACAATCCGTTTTCTCGGACGATTCGCTGAAACTGCGGACTTTAGGTACAGACATCGGCGCAGCGGTATCGTTAGACCGACGCTACCTGGTTGGCCTGCTAAGTTACGAGCTAACTTTAAACTGGAACGTCATTTTGCCTTCTTAAACGACTCGATATGCGTCTCGCGCATGGCGATACCATCGTGCATAAAGCAGGGAGGATCGTCGTATTTGAGCAGGCGTAGACCGGAAAAAGCAGATGCCGAGGCAAGTTGCATAAGGTCGTCTTTGGCCGGCACGAATTTGACGACAGAGCCAGGACCGGACAACTCGGGACCAGCATGTTCCTTTTCGCCCGTTAACATTCGCAGGAGCAAGCGCCCGCCAGGTTTAAGCACGCGAGTTGCTTCGTTGATGAGACGTTCGCGGTCCTCGGGCGACGTGGGCAGATTAAAAGAGCCGCGCAAGCGAACTTCGTCGACCGAGTCATCGCAGGCATCAATGCGAACGGGTATTGGCGTTCCAAGGCGATGCTCCCACACGACTGCGTCCTCGGGTAATGTGCTGCTGGTCATCACCTCCAGACTTTGACCGACGCCTTTTCGATCCAGTGAATCATCGTCGAGCGTATAGAATTCCCAGAGTGTATTATCTGGATCGTGAACCCAAAACTTTGTTTGCTTCGCGTAACAGCATTCAACGCCTTCTTCTCGCTGCGAACGCACGCCTCGACTTTCTAGTCGCTCTTGAGCGGCAACAAGCTGACGGGCATTTCCAAGCCGGATGCCCAAGTGGTTGAGGGTACCGCCTCCAGATTTGCCATTCGGCTCGAGCGAAAGTACCAGTGGCGGTTCATCCGTCTCGAACTTGGCATAATCGTCACGCTGTTTCGCGGGCGGTTGATCAAAAAGGACCTCGTAAAAGCGAATGGATCGCTCTAGATCAGTCACGTTGAGCGATATGTGAAAGCGAACGATGGGGACTACGGTTGGCAGCGCTATGTTGGTGGTCATGGTGTAATTTCCTTTAGTGATCTGAAGGTGAAGCAAGGTTAGTGTTTGGTCTAGGTAACGCAGTGAACATCGCGACGATTGCCATCGCGAACATGAAACTAGCGAGCACGATAAAGACGGACGTGTAGGATGTGGTAGCTCGCTTACTTGCTGAGAAAATCACCGGACCGGCCGCTGACGCGAACACCGTCGACATCTGAGCAACTCCTTGAATCCGCCCCAGTTCGCGATTCCCGTACAGTTTTCCCCAGGTTGCGAAAAATAGTAGTGCGACGGCTCCTGAAGCAATTCCTAAGCCCACGCCGTACGCATATGCGTGCCAGACTTCGGTTGCCTGCGTCAAGCCAACCAGCGATAGCGATGTTACAAAGAGGCATGCCGCCAGTAAACGATTCAGGGGTATGTAGTTCACCAACCAGCCAAAAAAGAACTTCGCACAGATAGCGACAAGGGTAACTTCGGCTAGGATATTAAAGTACAAGCTTCGCTCGAAGCCTCGCTCGCGAAAGATGTCTTCGTTAAAAAGTGCGACGCCGGCGTAGATCATTCCCCACGCTGAGATCGTCAAGCTAAATGTCCAGAATGCTGGTGTTCGAAGCGCCTGACCAAGAGTGAATCCATCGCTATCGCGTGCCAGATTCTTTCTCAAAGTCGAATCGCAAGATTGTCGAAGCAGCAATGCGCTAAATGACAGGGCGACAAGGGATACACCAATACACGCCCAAATGTTTCGCCACGAAACATCCTCAAGCGTGAAAGCCCAACCAACACCCTGGATTAAAGCAAGATGAAATGGCGCAGATAGAACCGCGTACCAGGCCATCGCGAGTCCGAGTCGTTGAGCGGAAAAAGACTTTGCCACGATCGTGATGCTCACGACCGAGAGAGCACTCTGCCCCAGGCCCCGCGTAAGAGTAATGGTGATCGCCAAAGCCCAAAGGCTCGTAACCTGGCTCATTCCAATCACGACCAGGCCCAGCAGCGTGAGATTGGTGGCCAAAACCCAACGCCGATCGAAGCGATCAAATAGCCAACCGATTGGAATGCAAAATGCTGAACCAATGAGCGTGGCCCAGAAATTGATCGTCGCAAAAAGGACACGACCATCGTCGGTCAAAAGTTGAAAATCCTTCAGCAACGGTTCCGTGACCATGCCCAAACCATGGGTTCGGCCCGGATAAGTTGCCGCCATGGCGACTGCGCCGATGAGGACCACGATAAAGTCTGCGTACCAGCCATTAAATGCACGAACAGAATCTGTCTGACCAGTTGACCCACTAGCTTCATGGAGAACTTCGGAATCGACATGCCGCTCGATACGTTTCAGTGGTTCGATGGTTGATGACGACGGCGTCATTCGAAATACAACTCGCTACATTGAGGTTCTGGGTATCTGGCTCGAATCCACTGATGGAACTCGGCATAGTGCGACTGGTATTGGTCTCCACCGTCCGACAATGCGTTGTAACTAATGAAGTATCCGCGTCTGTGGCTGTTACTAAAGTTAGGCGCAGAACTGTGGGGGACGAAGCACGAGAAAATTGCCATATCGCCCGGTTCCATCTCCAATGGTTTAGGCCGGACCTCAAACTGACTCGCCTCGAGAACATGGTGCTGGGTATCTCGAGGCGACAGGTAACCACGTTTGTGCTCGCCCAAATAGAATTCAGTCGCGCCGCTAGTTGCAGTAAACGGGTCAATAGAAACGAGTACTGTTATGAAAGATTCAGGGAAACCAGGCCAGCTAATCCAATCTTGGTGAAGCGTTGCGCCTGTCGCCCCAGGGGGCTTGTAAATGAGCTTGTCTTTGAAGAGGCAAGCAGGCTCGCCATAGATGGCACTCAACCGTTGTAGTATACGTTCATCTTGCACCATCGCCCGAGCAACTGAAGACAAGTCTACGAACGGATCAAACTTCTCAAAGATGGGCAGTCCGCTTTCGTGATGCGGCGTGTAACGCGTTCGCAAATTATTCTCATTCAGCAGATGTTCGTGTGTCTCTAGAATGCGATCAGCTTCATCGCTCAGCTCGCGAACCTCACACTCGTCGAACGCCTTGGGGATTAAGAGCACTCCATCGCGTTGATAAGTTGATAATTGACCCTCCGTCAGTCCCAGCTTTCGCGAACCAAGTAGTTCTGCTTTAGAAGTCATGCTGCACCACCTCTCCGCCGCTTCGAGTTGCAAGACTTCGCCAAACAACCATGTCGATCGAGTCCGTGATGAAATGCGTGCTGCCGTCACAAAACCATGTCATCACGCCGCCATTGTGATTGCTGCGAGCTGTGCTCAGTCCATGGCCAGAGCTACGTGTCAGTGGGTCGGTTCCCGTGAAGTTTGCAACACAATCTGGGTGGGCTCGGTCGTTCGGCGGATAGTAGTGGTTGTAACTGGTGCAGCGAGGCTCGCCGGCAACCCACGTGTAACCCCGACGTTGATTGAAGTTAACACGCAACGACGCGTCGCAATTGGCATCGTTTGTCTCAGCTCCAGGGTTGACATACATACGCTGCGTACGAATCTCAGCTCGGGACGCAACGGTTGCCGACTCGGGGCCTTCGCCCAGTAATCGCTCAGATGCGCCAACCGTGTTGCTAGTCCCATCCTTAATGTCTGTAAGGCGGACTTTTGCGCCTGCGAAGAACGCTCCGTCTGCATCCCACGGTGATCCCAACCAGCCAGTTTTGCCACGTGTAGTTCCCGTTCCAAGGCAGAATGCGTAGTTGCTCGGTGCTAAATCACCATTGATCCCATAAACGTTGCTTGCAACTGCGTCACCGCTGTCACTGGGGCACATGAACGTTGGTACGAAAGATTTGACTGCGATCGGCGCTTGAATGCCGTACGGTGGTGTCAATTGGTACATCGTCAGCTTTAAGTCGATCGCGTTGTAAACGTTTGTCTGCTCCAAGTATGGAGTAAGCAAGGCCAACGTGCCCCAAAGATCGAAGTAAGCGGGCGCACCGCCAATTGACTGTGCCCGATAGGCAGGCGGAAGTGTTCTCAAGGCGGATTCATGGTTGTGGGCCGCTAGTCCGAGTTGACGAATGTTGTTGCTGCACTGCATTCGCCTCGCCGCTTCGCGTGCTGCCTGAATCGCAGGGAGAAGAAGCCCTACAAGGATTCCAATTATGGCTATCACAACAAGCAATTCAATCAAAGTAAATGCGACTCGTCGCGAAGAATATGCTCTCATTTCTACTCGTCTCCCAGGGCCTACACTCAAACAGTCGTTTGATTGTCAGATTAGTGGGCGTGCATGTCAACCACCGGGAATGTGAAATGACTGCATTTTGACCGCGATTGCGAGTACAACTCGCGTTGCACCAATTGGACCAAGAGCGGATACTGGAAGGATTGTGTCTGCTGACCCTTGTTTTTTTAGAGTCCGATTTAGCATGTCCACCGAAGGTGATTCACCAGCAGAACCTGCACTTTGTGCGACCTACCTTAAGGCCTTGGCTGACCCCGTTCGATTGCAGTTGGTGCGTGCCTTGCAGGCGGGGCCGATGAGCGTGTCGGATTTGGTGGTCTTGCTTGAGCTGGAGATGGCCAACGTTTCGCATCACCTTCGCGTCCTCTACCATGCGGACATTGTCACGACCCAACGCGACGGGAAGTTCATCTACTACGCCGTCAACAAGGAATTTCTGAAGAGCCGGTCAGTCGCCAAGTCGCTCGACTTCGGCTGCTGCAAGATCGATTTGCGTGACTAGACTTGATTGTCGTTCAAATACTCGCAAGAATGTCAGATGGTTTCAGCGGTATTTCTCTGACAAAGGCTTGCATCGTTTATGACATCAGCACCTCGTTTCATTATGATCGGCGGTTTTCTTGGCGCAGGTAAGACCACTACGATTGCCCGACTGGCGTCGCACTTCCGAGCCGAAGGCAAAAATGTAGCAATCGTGACCAACGACCAGGCTGCCGATCTGGTTGATACGCTATTGTTACGATCGCAAGGCTTCAATGTTGGCGAAGTAGCGGGTTCATGCTTCTGCTGCAACTTCGATGCACTGACCGGAACCGTCGAATCACTGAGCGCGGACCAGCGACCCGATATAGTGTTGGCCGAACCCGTGGGTAGCTGCACGGATCTCGTGGCGACAGTGATTCGACCACTGGAACAGATCTATGATCAACCATTCGACATCGCGCCATACGGTGTCATCATTAAGCCAAGTCACGGCAGCAAAATTCTCGGCGGCGAAGGTCAGCGAGGCTTCTCGCCAAAAGCCGAGTACATATTTCGCAAACAGATCGAGGAAGCTGACTTTGTGATTCTCAATCGGATTGATGAGCTAACGGAAGGTGAAGTCGACGAGTTGACTCGACTCTTGTCCGAGCAGTATGCGAACATTCCCGTGATACACTTATCCGCCAAGAGTGGGGTTGGTTTCGAAGCGTTGTGCGAGTTCCTGGATCAGCAGGGGGCATTTGGGCAGCGAGTCATGGACGTTGACTACGACATTTACGCAGAAGGCGAAGCTGAGCTTGGCTGGCTCAATTGCCAGGCGAAACTAAACGCCAAAGATCCAATTGACCTCGACCTCTTCTTGATGCAGCTTTTGGGACGTCTGCACAAAGAGCTTGTTGCGGTTGATGCCGAGATCGCGCACTTGAAGGTCATCGGCATGGCAGAAGGCGTATACGCCGTATCTAACCTGGTTAGCAATTCCGATCGGCCCGTGCTGTCGCTCCCTTCTATGTGGAAAGGCTGCGAAATCGATCTTGTGGTCAATGCGAGAGTGGCGGTATCGCCCGAAGAACTTGAGGAGATTGTAAGATCGGCTATGGCTTACGAGGCCGCGAATTCCGACGCAGAATCACAAATCCTCTCGCTCCAGTGCTTCCGACCCGGCAGGCCAGTCCCCACACATCGGCTCGAAAGCTAAATACCAGTTTGGCTGATCTAACTCACTCTGGCTTTTCTTTTTTGGCGAATCAGGCTCACTAAACGCTCGCAACTTGCCAGTTTTCTCCGTAGGTACCGTAGAGAGACTTGTCTCGTCAAAAGCAAGCAGCTACGGCGCAGCCGTAACCATCAGTAGTTATCAATAAATCCACAGCAGTAGCTTGCGAACCTGCCCCTGTTGTGGAGCTTGTTGGTAACTACTGCCCTTTTCCAAAAAAGACGTCCACCAGAAGTGTGGCACGTTTGCGCAATTTCACGGCTGTGTAGGAACACGTGCTACGCGGGCTTGGAAAATACAGCTTCGATGGCTTCATTCTCACGATGCGGTAGCAAGTGACGGTAGCGTCGCCGCATTTCTTCGGTCTGGTGGCCAACCCATGCGTCAATGATCCTCTGGTCGACGCCGCTGGCGGCGCAGTTCGAGCAGAATGAATGTCGGAACACATGCCAACCGCGAAGATTCGCCCATTTGGTATCTTTTACTGTTTGCAGAAAATGATGACTGGCTTCGTCGACAGTGACTGCGGTCGGCTCTAGGCGAAATTTCTTGCCTTTGGCAATGTGGCAATTCACTGCGAAGGTTGCCATGCCCCCAGGATGCACCTCGAACCATTCGGCAAGCACGTCGACAATAAAAGGGGACAACGGAACCGTACGAGTTGTTTCCTGCCCGCGAACACGCTTTTTCTCCCGAATCACCGCTCGTTTGCCGGACAGGTCGATGTCCTGGAGCCTTGAACGCATCATCTCACTTCGTCGGGCACCGGTATGTGCTGCGAAGGCAAACATTGGGTAAATGAACGGATGCCCGCCCCGCTTGCGGACGTGGTTCAGCAGTTCTTCGATGTCAGCTACGGTCAGAAAGACGGAGTCCCAAAGTTGGTCGCGGTCTTCTTGGCTCAGGCCTATCAACTTGCATTTCCGCGTCACATCCGCGAAGGTTTGGAATGGAGGTTTCTGGGGGCTCTTTGGAAAACGCAAGCCGTACTTTTCTAGTGGAGCGTTCACATGCTTGGCCCGCAGAGCCCAATTCCAAATCGCGGTTAGCGTCGCGAGTTCCTTCTTGATGGTCTCGGGACGGAGTGGCATTCCACGTCGGCCCTTGGCCTTGGCTCGTTTGTTGACGTATTCCTGTAGCTTGACTTGGTCGATCTCCAGCAGTGACAACTGACGGCCCAAATCGCGTTCGAAGTGTCGAATATGGATATCGATGCAATTTCGCGTGTTGGCCTCTAAGGCACCGTCGGGCATACTTGCCAGGTAGGACTCGCAAAGCTTGCCTAGGGTGCGGATCGGTGAGCGTTTGGGGGCAGCCTTTTCTTTTTGCCCGGCCGTCCCGTCAGATAGTAGGAAGGTAGCAACATCAACGGACTCGGGAATTGAGAGCGTTCCCAGTTCGACTCGCCGCAGATTGTCTTCGAGCCGATGAAGTGCTCCGAGGGCAACTTTCTCAGAGCGAGTTTGAAGAGCACGGGCGTAACGCTGCCCGTCAAAACGAAAGACGATTCGGTAGGATTTTCCGCGTAGTTCGATACTGGCCATGGGTCCGATTTTCGCTTTTGAAATCGGAAGAAGCCAGCGACGCGAAACCAATGCAAAGCCAACGATGTCCCCAGTTTGTCCCCACCTAGGGGCTCACCCACTAGGATTTTGGGGACAGGGGTCTGAGGAAAACCTTAAAAAACCAAGTGCGGATAAGAGGACTTGAACCTCCACGGGATTATCTCCCACTAGGACCTGAA
>JBGSJT010000221.1:0-6517 GCA_041741715.1 Pirellulaceae bacterium
CCAAAGTCCGCCACATGCGGTTGCCCCTGCTGATCCATCAACACATTGGCCAGCTTGAGGTCGCAGTGCGTCAGCCGCTCTCGGTGGGCATAGCCCAGGGCTTCCGCTACGCCCAAAAGCACTTGGGCAATTTGCACAAACGTCGGCTGATGTTTGGCAGTCCACTCCGCCAGATTTTCCCCTTCAATATACTCCTGAACGATAAAGGGGAGCCCGTCTTCTTCTTGTACGTCATGAATGGTTACCAAAAGCGGGTGCTTTAATTTGGCGGTATTACGCGCCTCCTGGATAAACTCAGCGACTTGCGCGGTTGTTGTGAATCGCTCGCGTCTGGGTACTTTCAAAGCGACCGAGCGATCTAGCTGCGGATCGTGCGCCAGGTAGACGACTCCGAAGCCCCCCTTGCCGAGCTGCCGCTCGATCACGTACCGACCAATCCGCTGGGGTAGCGGGCCGTCGTCTATCGGTTGCAGCTCCGTATCCTTGGCTGGGTCTAAAGTGCTTGCCATCTCCATCGCCGGCATAAACACCGACTGCACAACGGTCCGATCATCTGGAAACCGCTGGAGATACTCGTCCATCGCAGGTTGCTGGCCTGCTTTACGACGAAGTTCAAGCTCTTGGGCCAACAATTCTCGCAATAGATAGGGACGCAGATCGGCACTCTCGGAGGACAAAAAGTCCTCGATGCGCGGTGCCGTACCGTCTCGCAACTCTTGCTCGAATTGATCCGCCAGCCGATCAATCACCTCTTGGCGCTGAACCGAAATGTAGCCATCTGGCCCGTGCATTTGCGTACCATTTGCTGAATTTGGACGAAGTTGGTTTCTACCAGATTCTAGCAAACTCCCCACATTTGGTGACATAGAGGCGTAGGCGGGCAAGATTTTGTAGATACGTCTGACCGCTGCGTCCGGATCAGCCTGCTCACTTCGATTCCGCTTTGAAGCGTGCGTTCCAAAAACACACAAACCAATTCTCCGTTCTTGGTGAGGGCGAAGCGTCTTGTCTTGCTAGTTCAAGCTTGTAGGGGGCAAACGGTGCCGCCAAAAGTGTCCTGGGAAAGCTGTTCCCATCAGAACCACTAGTCGGAGTCAGGAAAATGAAGAAGTTGCTTATGTTGCTTGTCATCGCCGGTTTGGCGTGCGGCTCGGCTACCGAAAAGGCCAACGCTCAATTTGGGACGCGTGACCCCAAAGACTTACACACTTATTCCAGCAAATTTTCCAAGTTGCACAAAATTATTGAGGAACATGCGCAAAAAAAGTTTCGTAAAGCTCAAGAGTACCGAACGCCATACTTTTCGAACGGCGGTCACTTTTTGGCAGGTAGCAGCGGCACAGTGCTTGAGCGTGATCGCAGTGGAAAGGTCACATTCACCTTTCGCCGTCTGCGAACAGACGACAATTTCATTTACCTCCGCGACGATTCGCGTCGGCTTGAGATTGCCCTGCCGAAAACGAATGGGATGGCTCACATCAGAGTGGACGGTCGCGACTTTACTGACTTCTCCCCAGTTACTTGGCGCGAAACTGAAGGAATGGGGCTTTAGTTTTCAGGCACCTGCACGACGGCCGGATGAACTCCGGCCGACTTGATCCGGAAAAAGTTCTTAAACCGCATGTCGAGGCTACGTACAATCGAGTGGAGCAAGTGGACTTTGCACTAGTCGTACAAGATACGACTGAATTGGATCCAACTCGGCGCCTCCTGGATAAACTCGGTGACTTGCTCTTAAGTTCTGAATCGCTCGCGCCTAGGAACTTTGAGGGCCACGGACCGATCTAGCTGCGGATCGTGAGCCAAGTATGACGACTCTAAAGCTTCCTTTACCGAGTTGACGCCCATTTCTACTGCGAGAATTGTTGGCCATCGAGCTTGAACTTCGCCGCAAGGCAGGTCAGCAACCGGCGATGGAAGAGTATCTCCAGCGGTTTCCAGATGATCGGACCATCGTCCAGTCGGTGTTCATGCCGGAGATGGAGATGGCTAGAACCAAGGACAAAGCAAGAGATACGGAGCTCGAACCCGCAGTGGAAGGTCCATTGCCGCAGCGACTTGGTCGTTACTTGATCGAGAAGCGTAGATCCGCGTTCTCTGAGGACAAAAAGATTCTCGCCTTCGATGTATGGACGATAAAGGGGCGCCCGTCCTCTTCCTGGACGTCATGATTCGTTACCAGCAGCGGATGTTTTAGCAGCTCATTCTGCTTCGTAGTACGTCCTCGATGCTGGGTGCCGAGCCGTCTTGTAACTCTTGCTAGAACCGATCAGTCAGCTGATCGATGATTCCCTGACGTTGAACCGAGATTTCGCGATTGGGTCCGTACATTTGCGTACCGTGGCTGAATTGGACGAAGTTGCTTTGTACAAGATTCTAGCGATCCACCCCACATTGGGTGTCTTGGAGACGCCGGCGGGCAACGTTTTTTTGGATGCTTCTGGCCGCTAAGTCCGGGTCTGAATGCCCACGTCGATTTTGTTTCGAATCGTGCGTTCCAAAAAACACAATCCAATTTTCTGTTCTTTGTGAGGGCGAAGCGTTCTGCCTTGTTAGTTCAGGATCGTAGGGGGCAGATGGTGCCGCCAAGTGTGTCGCGGGAAAGCTCTTCCCATCAGAACTATTAATCGGAGTCAGGAAAATGAAGAAGTTGCTTATGTTGCTTGTCATCGCCGGTTTGGCGATTGTTGCGGTTACCGAAAAGGCCAATGCTCAGTTCAAGAGCGCGTCGGATATGTTGAAGCGTTTAAGGCCGCCTTCGCATGTTGTGGACAAGTTGAGTCCCCCTTCGCATGTTGCGGACCGAATCAAGGTGGATCCGAACCGACTTCGGGTTCGCGGACTCGAAAATGCCCCGACAAAGTTTCGAAATGCTCAGAAATTCCTAACGCCATACTTGTCCAATGGAGGACACTTCATTCGGGGTAACAGCGGCACAGTGCTTGAGCGTGATCGCAATGGCAAGGTCACATTCACCTTTCGCCGACTGCGAACGGACGACAACTTCATTTACCTCCGCGACGACTCGCGTCGACTTGAGGTTGCCCTGCCGAAAGCGAACGGAATGGCTCAAATCAGAGTGGATGGTCGCGATTTTACTGACTTCTCCCCAGTGACTTGGCGCGAAACTGAAGGGATGGGTCTTTAGCTTTCAGTCAGCCCGGCTATGAGTTATTGGTGTCTACTTAATAGAAGTGCCCTGAAAACAGCAGGGTCTATAATTGTGGACAACATACCTAATTCCGTGCTATTGAGCCGGTTATTAAATAACCGCTAATCATAGGAGGTAATGCGATGAGCGAAACAATCAAGAAACCAAACACGAAACCAATTAAAGTGATCCGCCATGGGGCGGTGGCTGCGAGTATCTGGAGGAGGCAATCGCCAAGTGGCTTTGAGTACTATGACTTTAGCCTGAGCCGCTCTTGGAAAACGAGCAAGACGGGGCGCGAAGGCTACTCTCCCAACTTCTTTGTAGCCAATGAAACGGAATTGCAAACGGTTGTGAGCGAAGCAGCCAGCTGGATTGCTGGCCAGCAAGCAAGCTTGCAAGCAGCGCCCAACACTCCAACCGAATTGCAGATCACGCTCGCACCTAACGGACCATTGAATGGGTCGCATACATCGGGACGGACCGTTGGTTAAGGTGGCAGAAAGTACTACGGTGCCTAAGCAGGGCGGCACGAGTTGCTATGCAACTTTGGCGGCGTGGGTATTTTGAAAATGTCCCTGGAGGATAATTCTGCGGTAGAGTTCAAAGGCGGGGCCCGCTCTGCCGGAACTGTCTAGGTAGAGACGGCGTTTCATCGGTTCAGCCGCGTCAAGGGCTTCTGTTTCAAAGGCCTGCTGCTGTGCCAAATTGAGGGATAGCCAGAATGTATTAAAGGCGGCAGAGCGAGCTTGATCTCGTTCGGCCGCCGCTTGTTCGCGGCGGGAATGAGTGCTTTTCTCGTGGTCCTTACGGCGTTTCCGTTCGGCATCGTGCTGGGCTTGTGCCGTGGAGGAAGTAAAGCCCTTGGGATGGACAATACTGACTGGATTCTTGATAGCGCTAACCAAGAATCCAGCACCGCGGGCTTGGCCCTTGCCGTTGTACCAATCAAAAAGCTCAATCATGGTTTGAACCGTTTGTAGCGGATAAGCGTTAACGAGGTCGTCGGCAGCCCCCGGACCTACCCCTCGTTTTGTAAGGCGAGTGATGAGCTGGTCGGGTTCGAGCGTTGGGATCGTCACAGAGTTAGCGTGTACGAGGGGCTGCGCGATAGTTTGTGGCTTGAGATTGCGTTTGGGCTTGCGCTCCACGATTACTTTCCATGTCCCCTTTCCGACCTTTTTAAATCGCTGCTCGCTGGAGAGAGTCCGAAGTTCCCAAGCGGACTCAAGTTCCGCGAATCCCTTGGCTAAGGCACGTTTCATTTGCGCGACGTTGTAGTCCGCAGACAAACGCACTTTGTGGATCGCCAGTTCGTGTAGGTCGAGCTCCAGTCGATCGCTGTAGTAGAATCGCTTGTCCAGAAAGCGGTATAACCGTTTGGCGACTGCGCTTTCCAATGACGTGTAGAGCCCCCAGTCCAGTTTTTTGAGATAACCGGCTTGGAAGCTGCGGTACATCACCTCATTCCAGACGAAGCTCGAACAGGTTGCAAACGCACCTCGCTCCTGAGCTTCCCGCCGGTAGATGGTCAGATTATCAAACACGCCAAAGTCACGATTCACCCAGGATTTCTGCTGGTGGTCGTAGAACGCCCGATCCGAAAAGATGCTCAAGCCTTTCCACCGCCGCAGGGAAGTGGCCACACGTTGATAGTTACGCGTGTCGTCGGCCCAGCCTAACAACTTAATCAACTCGTAGCGGCTGAAGCGGACCTGTGGCGAGGCAAAGTCATCGAGCTTACTGAGTTGAATGCAAGCCAGCAGGATGTCGTCATCTTTGGCGGTGGGGAGCCCGTAGCGGTCGGAGCCGGAAATGACCAAGCGGCGGGGGAGTTCACGTCGCTGCTCGCGGCAGAATACGGTGTCCTCAAAAACGATCGTCTTTTTTCCGTCAAGGAATCGATCGGAAACCCCAGCGATCGGGAACTCAGCCAGGTTCAGTTCATCGACCGCGTGCTCGACGTGTCCTTGGTCGTGTTTAGTACTTTGTCTCCCGCTGCGGCTTTCTTTTTTTGAGTTATTTTTCATTTGGACAACAACCTCTCCCTTGTTGTTATTAAAAAGATAAATAAGAACAAATTAGGGGTGTGGAAATAGCTAGTTATTTCAAGTGCTTGCACCTGATTAACATGTCTCGTTTCCCGGTAGGAGTTGTCCCAAATGTGTTTCATTTCATGGCCTTTGGTGTTTCGTTTCACAGTGAAGTGACCTCATAACCATCTCGAAAAAGTGTTTCGAATCACGGTATGTCGATCTCATAGGTGGTCGCTCAAAAGGTGTTTCAATTCACGGTCTCCCAAACTTGCTCCGATATTGAATGAGTTTAGGCGGGCGCCTTTGCGGGTCGGCGAAAGCTATCGTGTCTCGAACTCAGTTCTTGCTTCAAGTTCCTTAAAGTTGTCTCGAGCATGACAGCAATTACTCTTGAGCGCAACAAGAATCGTCAGCCAGCAAGCCAGCCGGTCTGCTGGCAAGCTTGAGTTATGCATGGGCAACTAGCTGCAAATAGTGCTTGCCAAGAAGCGTGCGTTTGGGGTAGTTTGCCGCACATGATCATTGCGCTAGTGAATTCCAAAGGAGGTGTCGGCAAGTCAACAATCGCTGGCAACCTGGCCGGTTGGTTGCACGCTCAGGGCAAGTCCGTAATTCTGGTCGACTGCGATTCCCAGCAATCCTGCTCGGAGTGGTTGCGGGAGGCGGTTCCAGACATGCCCATCATTCGCATGGCGGATGCAGACACGATTCTTGATGAATTACCGGTAGTCGCCAGAGAAGCCGACTACATCATCGCTGATGGACCGGGAAGCCAGACTGAGTCTAGTCGAGCGCTGCTGATGTGGGCCGATTTGGCCATAGTACCTTGCAAAGCATCGATGTTCGAAGCCAGAGCCTTGGCCAAGAACACAGCTTTTATCAGGCAAGCCCAAGCGATCCGCAAAGGGCTGCCAGAGGCGGTTGCAGTGTTGAGCATGGTAGGCAAAGAATATCGGCTCACTAAAGACATGCGGAAGGCTGCGGCCTCGTTGCAGCTTAAGTTAGCTGAAATACCCGTGGTTTTGCGGCAAGCGTATGCCGATGCGCCCGGGCAAGCCACGTTTGTTTGGAACATGAGTGGAGCCAAAGCGGCTGCGCAAGAAATTGACGCGTTGTTCCGGGAGATCTTGCCAATGCTATCCGAGGACAACGCACAGCGTCCCGCCAACGGGATTGAGCTGTGCGTTGGAAATGAAACAACCAAATTACGAAGTTAACTTACCGGAGGAGGAACCAACATGGCCGAAAGGAGACCACTGGCCGCAGCTGTCAATAGTTTCGCAGGTGCCGATCCAGCGGAAGTGCGAGCATTCGTTACCCAGGAACGCAG
>JBGSJT010000222.1:0-8730 GCA_041741715.1 Pirellulaceae bacterium
CCAGCAGTTTGCAGAGCATTGTTGGGGATCGGGAAAAACATGTTGCCTAGCATTGGGTCCTCAAGCGACTTCGCTTGCGGAACGCGATTCTGTGCGGCCTGTACGCGGTAGCGAGCCGCAACGATCTTGGGATGGCCCGCCAGTGCCGTCTGCACGCACGATTCCACGGATAGTACGGAGGGCATACCGCCCAGCGAATCCGTCACTAACACAGGAAGTTGAGGTTCTACTGCGACGTCCTTGTCATCATCAGCTTTCCTGTTATCAGCCTCTGAATTATCCGCTTTCGTGCTTTTGGGGGCGTCTACGTCAGTCTCATCCCCACTCTCATCCACGCGCCAACTGGCTAACTGGAACGGAGAGCTAGGCTGGACAATGGCCGACTTTGATTCCATTGCGGAATTATCTAGAGGGCGGATTGTATCGGTTGTAGGGCGTGTAGCGAACGATTTTGGTGACTGGCAGCCGGCAAAAGCGAGCAGTTCGGCAACTGATAGTAACACGCCAGCCAACCAAGCAACTTTGCTATAATTCATGCCTACGACTCCCGTCCCTGGTTTGGCTCTAATCACACGATGATTGAGTTATCGGAACTGTGACGGTCTTTTCGCCGCGATATTCGGCAAGGCACTATCCTTAGGCACAATCCGCACAATTGGGACGCGTATTCGAGCCAGCAGAAGCAAAAATCTAAAAAATCCGCGATCGCTGTGAAGGATCGCTTTTTCCCAAGCATCCAACGATTGACGTAGATTTCCGCGTGTGTCTGCGGTCACGCAACACGGAGATCAAATGTCAGCCAATGATAAAACAGCGGAAGAGGACTTAGTTTGCCGAGCGGCAGGCGGGGATCGCGATGCGCAGCAACAGCTCTACGAGACTTATGGCGATCGTGTCTATCGAACGGTTCAGCGAATTGTTGGTGAAAGCGATGCTGCGGACGTGATGCAGAATGCGTTCATCCACCTGTTCGGCAAACTTCCAAGTTTTCGAAACGAATCAACTTTTACCACGTGGCTGCATCGGTTGGTAGTCAACGAAGCTCTGCAACACCTCCGAAAGCGAGGCCGTCGCACGATGAAGACACAACCGCTGCTGCAGCAAGATGTCGCTGCCGAACCCACGTCGCTGGTAAGTGAGGTTGTCGAGATTGTGACCAAGGCGATGGAGCGGATCGAGCCAGATTTGCGATTGATTTTTGAGTTAAAGGAAGTCGACGAGCTGTCTTATGCGCAGATCGCCGAAATTGTCGGAATACCGGAGGGCACAGTCGGCTCGCGGTTAAATCGAGCGCGAAGGGAGTTGCGAGAACAGCTTTTGAAACTCGGATGGGACCACTGAACATGTACACAACTAATAGGACTGACTGTTCCTTCGTGCGAGACCATCTATCAGCATTTATGGATGGCGAGCTGGTATCCACGACAGCCGAGAAAGTTCGCCAACATCTTACGACCTGCGATTCGTGTTCGCATGAACTTGCGGAATTCCAGCAGATGAGTACTCTGGTCAGCGGTTCGGCGTTGGACGCAGGCATCAACGCGAGAATAAGTCGGTTGCCGGCGTGGGAGTTGCTTGAGAAGCGAATGACCCCGAGCGGTATGGCTCTAACTGTTGGCTCTGGAATTGAAACTCGGAGTGCGCAAGGCCCTGCGCCCACCGGCTCACGAAACTGGACATTGATATTCGGTGCAGTTTCGGCACTCGCAGCATCGTTGCTGATCATCGCAGGTTTGTCGCTTCCCACAGGCGGCGATCGCTCAGCTGTGCAGCAGGCGAGTGTAGCGTCAATCAATCTGCAACCAGTTCTCGAGTCATTCCAACATGATCCCGAGGCAGCGCTGAGTCGATTGACCGATCAATTCACCGTCAAGAACATTCCGTTGGCTGAAGCTGATGCCGATTTAGGGCGAACTACCTACGTCAACACGGCAGCAAATGAAAATGCTCTACCTGGCGGTGCAAAACTTGCCTCTGCCACACTGATCTCCCTCCCATTTTGCAAATGCCCTCCAGGGCAATGCTCATGCACAGGCGGCTGCAATTGCGTGGCATGCGTTTGCCAACGTCCAGACGGATCGACCTACTTAGTGCTCGAACATTGCAAGTCTCAAGGTGTAAGCTTTGGTGACCTGCCAGTGAAACTAGTCGTTCGCAATGGTTATCAACTTCAGCAAGTGACGATGAACGGCACGCAAACTATCTCTTTCGATCGGCCGACTGGAACGATAACAGTTGTCGGCCTGCGCAGCGATGCGGAAATCGAAACTCTTCTTGCAAGTAACTAATCATGAACACTGAAACGTCTCCCAAACAATCTCGCTTTGCAGGCGTGTGGTTCGCATTGCGGATGGTTGAAGTCCGCTTGCGCTTCATCGCGATTCTAGTCGGTTTGGGACTCGTTATCGGCTACTGGGATACCATTCAAAACTATTGGGATCGCTATACCAAACCAGCCGTGTCGACCGCCAGCAATGTCGCCAGTGGCACTGAGTTCTATTGTCCGATGGACCCGTCGGTGATTCGCGACAGCCTTGAGCCTAACGGATCGGTGCCGAAGTGCCCGATTTGCGGCATGCCTTTGTCGCTTCGCAAAAAGGGCGTGCCCATGGTCTTGCCTCCTGGTGTCGTCGGTCGCGTCAGCCTATCCCCCAATCGCGTTCGGATGGCCGGCATCCGCACAAGCGAAATCGGATTGCGACCGATGGAGATGTCGATTCGCACCGTTGGCGTAGTTGCCTACGATGAGAGCCATCAGTCGCAGATTGTCAGTCGCATTGGCGGTTACATCGAGAAGCTGTTAGTTGATACGACCTTTGTTCAAGTAAACAAAGGGGACGCTTTGGCAGAAATTTACAGTCCTGAGCTGTACACTGCCGTGCAGGAACTGAAGGTTGCTAGCCAGATATCCAACAGCAATCTCAGCAAGATGGCCCGTGAAAAGGTCCGGCTTCTCGGCATCGAAGATCAGGAAATCGATGCGATGCTCCGCAGTGGAGATGGGAAGTACCGCGTGGTCGTCCGCTCGCCGGCGTCTGGGTTCGTGATCCGAAAGATGGTCCAACAAGGTTCAACCGTCACGCCTGGTCAAATGTTGTTCGAGGTTGCGGATCTCGCCGAAGTTTGGATCGAAGCGGATGTTTATGAACGCGACCTGAGTCTAGTCAAAGTCGGCCAAGAGATCGAAGCGACAGTTGACGCCTATCCTAATGAAAAATTCAAAGGAACGGTGAGTCTCATCTATCCCGAGCTCGATCCGGCCACTCGCACCAATCGCGTTCGCTTCGATGTCGACAATGCCGAGCGTCAACTTCGTCCCGGCATGTATGCGATGGTGACGTTGTCGACTCCGGTTCAGCAGACCGAACCCTTCGAAGCGATGCTGGTGTCAACCCAGACGTTGCCCACTAATCGCGAAGCGGCGATCGCCAAACAAGCCATTTGCCCGGTGACTGGGGCCAAGCTAGGTAGCATGGGGGCCCCAGTTGACGTGCAGGCCGATGGTCAGACGGTTTATCTTTGCTGCACCGGCTGCGAAAGTGCGATAGCGAAGGACCCACAAAAATATCTGTCTCGGATTCGCACCGTCTCGGACAACGCTGTTTTATCGGTTCCTGAAACTGCCGTGATTGATACGGGTGATCAGAAGATCGTTTACGTTGAACGCGAGCCAGGAACCTATGAAGGAGTCATCGTGCAACTTGGCCCAAGATCCAATGGCTACTACGCCGTGATTTCGGGCTTGCTACCTGGTGATCAAGTGGCCGCAGCAGGTGCATTCTTGATCGACGCCGAAACGCGTCTAAACCCAGCCGCTTCGGCCAGCTACTTCGGTGCCAGCGGTGGACCATCAAGTGGCGAAGCAAGTGGTGCGACTATCGATGCCAACGCTGCAACCGCTGCGATGCCAATGGATACGCCTATGAGCACTTCGCCAAGCGAATCGGAAAAAGTGAACTTTGCAACCTCTCGCTTGACGGAAGAAGAACTTGCAGAAATCGGTAAGCTGTCGTCTGAGGATCAAAAGTTGGCGAAGCTTCAGGTTCTCTGCCCTGTGACCATGGAGCCACTTGGTTCAATGGGCCAGCCACTGAAGGTCACGGTTGGCGACGACACCGTGTTGGTTTGTTGCAAAGGCTGCCTCAACTCCGTCAAGAAGAACCCAGAGAAGATGCTTGAACTCGTGCGACGTTGGCGTGAGGCGAACGCTGCTCCATGATTGAGCGCATTGTCGAATACTCCGTCCGCAATCCGTTGATCATTTTGTTCATTTCGGTCGGCGTTGCCATTTGGGGTTTGCACTCAACGATCAATACACCCGTTGATGCAATTCCCGATTTGTCCGAAAACCAGGTCATCGTCTTTGCCGACTGGCCTGGTCGCAGTCCGAAAGAGATCGAGGACCAAGTCACCTATCCGTTGTCGGTCAACCTGCAAGGACTAGCAGGTGTCAAAGCGATTCGCGCGACCAGTGAATTCGGCTTCTCGATGCTGAACATCATTTTCGAGGAGAGTGTTGACTTTTATTTCGCGCGACAGCGAGTGCTCGAAAAGCTGTCGGTCGCTGCGACTTTTTTGCCTAAAGACGTTTCACCCTACTTAGCGCCTGATACAACTGCGCTTGGTCAAATTTATTGGTACACGGTTGAAGGCGACGGTTACGACACCGGTCGGTTGCGAGCCATTCAAGATTGGTACGTGCGCTATCAGCTCTACAGCGTCCCAGGCGTTGCCGAGGTTGCATCGGTCGGGGGCTTTCCGATCGAATACCAAATCGATATCGACCCCAACAAGCTGAGGTCCTACGGGATCACACTTGGCGAACTGTATTCGGCTGTCGCACGCTCGAACTCATCGGTCGGCGGACGCGTTGTACAGAAAGGCAACTCTGAGTATCTGGTGCGCAGTACAGGGTGGATCACATCGCTAGCCGATGTCGAACAAACGGTTATCAAGTCCGTCGATGGAACACCGATCCATGTGGGTGAAGTCGCCGTCGTGCAGTTTGGTTCGAGCCAACGCCGAAACGTACTTGAGAAGAACGGCAGCGAAGCGGTCGGCGGCGTCGTGCTCATGCGCTTTGGTGAAAACCCGCTAGTCGTGACCGACCGCATCAAAGCCAAGATTGAGCAACTGCAATCGGGGCTTCCCAAAGGTGTTCGCATTGTTCCGTTCTACGATCGTACCGAACTGATTCACAGTGCGGTCGAAACGGTGACTGGCGCACTTAGCGAAGAGTCGCTTGTGGCCAGCGCGGTGATATTCCTTGTGATGTGGCATCTCCGCAGCGCACTGATCATCTGCATCATGCTGCCGATGTCCGTGCTGATCTCATTCATTTTAATGCGTCAACTCGGCATTTCCTCCAATATCATGTCGCTCTCCGGCATTGCCATTTCGATTGGCGTATTGGTTGATGCGGCCATTGTGATGGTGGACCAAGGTGCCCACACATTGCATGAAAAATTCGGCAACGACAAGGTGCGTGGGGATACCCGAAACTTATTGACTCCGGCGCTACGAACGGTTGGTCGACCCATTTTCTTTTCGCTTGCCATCATGATCCTCAGCTTCATTCCGGTGTTCGCAATGACAGGCATGGAAGGCAAGATGTTTCACCCTTTGGCCTACACCAAGTCATTCGCACTGATTGGCGTTTCTATCTTGGCCATTACCTTGGTTCCCGCAATTATTCCGTGGATGCTTCGCGGACGTATTCGACATGAATCGGATAGCTGGTTAGTGCGCCGCGTGATTGAGATCTATCGGCCCGTTCTCAATTTTGTCATGGACCATCCTTGGCCGGTGGTCTGGACAGTTTCAACGATTTGTATTCTGGGTTCAATCCCGACCGGTTCAAAGCCCGTATTTCTGGCTGCATTGACGTTGGCCCTCGGCCTGGCCGCTTGGGCATCTTGGGGCGAAGAGGCATCGTTTCGAAAGTATTGGAAAACGGTAGCCGGTGGTTGGATGCTGGTATTTGCCATTCCGCTTCTGATCGCCGTCGCGCGTGGTTGGCGCCCCGGGTTCTTGCCCCCTTCGCTCGCGACAAACTCTTGGGCAATTGCCGGTATTGTCTTGTTCGGCTCATTAGCCCTTAGCTTGGCTCTAGTTTGGCTGCTATCCCGGTTGCGATACGCGGCGACTGCCTCGATGCTCGGCAGCTTGATCGTGGTCGCACTTGTCGCGCAGCAAACGATGATTCCGTTAGGGCGCGAATTCATGCCACCGCTGAACGAGGGCTCAATCCTCGATATGCCAGTCACGATTCCACGAGCTTCAATCACAGAAGTCGCCGCCGACTTAAAGGCTCGCGACGCCGAGATTCGCGCTTTCCCAGAAATCGAGTTGGTTGTTGGCAAGGCTGGCCGCGCGGAGACACCAACGGATCCTGCACCGCTGGACATGGTGGAGACGGTTATTAACTTGCGCGATCGAAAGTTTTGGCCTAAGCGCGAACTGCGGTACGACGATGCTCATCGGCAAGTTGCTCGAGTGATCGAAGCAATGGCCAACGCCGGTTATGTCGATCCGGCTGTCGATCAAGACGCGCGCAGCCAATTGACTAACGACGTCACTATGCTGGTACTTGAAGACTTCGATGCCATGATGCGCTCGATGGTATTGCAAGAGCAGAATTTATTCGAGGAACAACTTTCAAGTAACCTCGTCAAAGCTGCTGTCGATAAAATTTTGCAACTGATGGAAGTCAACGGCAGCCTGACCATAGCAGCGTCTAGTGATTTGGGCACGCAAATATCTACTTCGATCCCCAACGAATTGCGAGTTGGACTGACTCGGTACGCAGACGTACCGATCCTACAAAAGATCATCTCAGAAACTCGCGAGTATTTGACGCAGCAGTCGTTGATCGCAGTTGGGTCCGATCCGAGCGTTTTAAAGTCTGGAACCATTTCGACGGCCATTCAGTCGGCGAGTGAATTACTTGGCGGCAAACGTCCGAGATTTGAGTCCGTCGTGCTCGATCATGTTGCGAATTATCGCGACCAGCGTTGGGGTAACTTTGTGCGAGAGCTCAACTGGCGTCTGTACGATGCGGCAGTGCCGATGGTTAATCAATTCGCCATCGACCGAACACGTGCAAAGCTCTTGGAGACCGATGAATGGAAGCCGCCCGCCGCTGACTCCGCACTACTTCAACTTAAAGAACAGCTACAAAAACCCTTTGCCGAAGAACTCTTTTTGTGGCAGAAGGACAAGTCGAGCTTGCTCAACGAACTCGACAGTGTCGTGCGTATGCCAGGCTGGGGAAATATCTGGACGCAGCCGATCATCAATCGAATTGACATGCTAGCGACGGGGGTCAACACCATGTTAGGCGTTCGCGTCTTTGGTGATGACATCAACAAGATTTCGGAGAAGAGCAACGAGATTGCAGCCGTTTTGAAAAAGCTCCGAGGAGCCGTCGATGTCTCGGCAGACCAAGTTGTGGGCGAAGGTTACCTTGAGATCGACATCGATCGCCAACGAGCTGCCCGTTACGGCGTCAACATTGGAGACATCCAGGACACTATCGAAACTGCACTCGGCGGTCGAGTTATTACGATGACCGTTGAAGGACGCGAACGTTTTCCAGTCCGCATTCGATATGCCAGGGCTTTCCGCGACGATGAAGAGTCCGTTAAAAACTTGCTCATCGCTGCATCCTCCGGAGACACTGGTATGAAAGGTGGAATGCCTTCTGCAGCAACAGCCAATGCAACACCCGCGAGCAAGATACCGCTGCAGATACCACTATCGCAAGTCGCAGACGTTCGCATCGTGGCTGGTCCTTCCATGATCCGCAGCGAGAACGGACTATTGAGATCGTATGTGCGTTTGAATGTTCGTGAACGGGACATTATTGGATTTGTCGAAGAGGCCCAAGCTACAGTGAATTCATCCGTAGCAATGCCAGCGGGCATGTACATTGAATGGACCGGACAATTTGAACATGAAGTGCGCGCCAGGCGAACGCTCTCGATTATTGTTCCCGCCGTGGTTCTTACCATTTTTGTGTTGCTATTCGTTGTCTACCATGACTTAGCTGACACTCTCATAGTGATGTGTCTAACTGTGCCGGGGGCGATCTTTGGTGGAATCCTGTTTCAATACTTGTTTGGCTATAACTTCAGCGTGGCAGTTTGGGTTGGTTTCATTGCCTGCTTTGGCCTCGCCACCGAAGGCGGTTTGGTCATACTCGTTTATCTGCGAGAAGCGATCGAGAGGCGCGGTGGACTTGAGAATCTGACGTTAGAACAAGTTCGCGAGGCTGTCATGGAAGGCGCAGTCCATCGATTGCGTCCCAAGTTGATGACTGAGTTAACAACCATGATTGGCTTGGCTCCCATGCTTTGGGCCACAGGCACTGGCTCGGAGATCATGCAACCGATGGCTGCGCCGGTGCTGGGTGGTATTCTCGTTGCGGACGAAGTCATCGATCTGCTGTTGCCCGTGCTGTTCTATCGCGTTCGCGTCTACCGTTGGCGAAAGATTCACAGTTCTGGCAAGGCTGAAATATCAACGAACAGTGATTCAACGAACAGTGATTCAACGAACGGTGATTCCTCGTCTCCGTCGAAGAAAATTGACACTTCTCGCTGAACGCCACCCTCTGGTTCCCAGGCTCCGCCTGGGAACCCAATGCATTGCAGGCTCCGCCTGCCGAAGTGTCGTTGGTTCCAAGGACGCGGGAGGCGGAGCCTCCAAGACAGTGCGTTCCCAGGCAGG
>JBGSJT010000223.1:0-8603 GCA_041741715.1 Pirellulaceae bacterium
ATTGATCGAACTGTCTTCCTGTCTAGAAGGACTAGCCGATGTGGCTCGACTGAGAAAGGCACCTGTCTTGTAAACAGGTCCATGCTGGTGCGAATCCAGTCATCGGCTCTGGCAACTGAACTGCCTGTTTGGATTACATCACCAAAACCTCGTATCTGAACAAACCAATTCGCTCAGTTGCATTTTCTGACTCGTCGCAATGGAAAACCATTGCGGCGAGTCTTTTTGACTGACTGCCAAATCGGAGTACATGGGTCGTGAGTTCGAATCTCATCAGAGTCTGTACAGACGCTGTAGCTCAATTGGTAGAGCAATGTCTGATTTTCACTTCGTCGGTCAATTTCTGCGAACATTTCGCAGCCACTCGGGTCTTTGAACGCAATCAAACAATCAATGAATGAACAAGGGGAAGCCGACTAAGCGGTGTGCTTAGTCTGCTTTGCGATTCTCGTTCGACTGCCAGTTGGGATTACATCGTTGCAACCGATGGCGAAAGCCGTTCTCAACTACCCTTCGTCGAACAGTTTTGAATTGAGGAGGTCATTCGAATGGCCAACAAGTCTCTTTTTGCAAGTCTCATAAGCCGATTGCCGCGAGCGAATGCAGTCAACGAAGCGGGTGGTCGCGCGTACAAGCTCGAGCCGAAGCACGCCCTGGCTCAAGTTGCCGCTACGGGTACGTTCGGTAACGCGTTCTACAGCACCGCTGAGACGCAGCTGGACGAAGTGCTGAAGCTGATCGACGAAGTCGACGACAACCAGTACTTGGCGAAGCTGGCTCTGTACGCCCGTGAGAAGGCGTTCATGAAGGACATGCCGGCCGCATTGCTGGTCGCGCTGTCGGTTCGTGATACGGAACTGATGCACCGAGTGTTCGATCGCGTGGTCGACAACGGTCGCGTTCTGCGCACTGTTTTCCAGATGATTCGGTCTGGCCAGTTTAAGAATAAGGCCGGCACGAGCCGCGTTGGTTTGTCGAGCTCTGTGCAGCGCGCGTTCCAGCGCTGGTTGAACACGGCTTCGGTCGGAAAGCTGTTGAGCGCGTCGATCGGTAACGATCCGAGCTTGCGGGACATCCTGCGTATGGCTCGGCCGACACCGAAGGATAACGAGCGACGAGCCCTGTTCGGCTGGTTGACCGGCAAAGACATCGAGAAGTGGGCACCGGCTAGCGAGGCCGACTTGCCGGCTGAAGTTCAGTCGCTGATCGCGTTCCGCAACTCGGAAAGCGAAGAAGCACAAGCGTTGATCGCTGGTGGACTGGCCGGCGTCCGATGGGACTTGTTGTCGGATGCTGCCAAGGGACCGAAGGTTTGGGCTGCACTCGCTCGCAAGATGGGTACGCAGGCACTGCGTATGAACTTGAACACTTTGCTGCGACACGGGGTTTTCCACGTAGCTTCGTCTCTCCGAGACGAAGAAGCAACGAATGTCAGTCTCGGTGAGACTGACCTACGTGGCATGACTGACTACGTCGCCGACCGGATCTCCGACGAATCGGAGATTCGCCGATCGAAGCAGTTCCCGTACCAGTACTTTGCTGCGTACTTGAACGCGGATGACAATGTTCCGCAAAAGATCAAGACTGCCCTGCATAAGGCAGCCGAGATCGCCTGTGGGAACGTACCGGAGTTGCCGGGACCGGTGGTGATTGGTCTGGATACGTCTGGATCGATGAGCAGCGCCGTAACGCGACACCGTGGCCGCGGTGCGACTTCGAAGATGCGATGCATCGACGTGGCAGCACTGTTCGCCGCAGCCATCCTGCGCCGCAACCCGGACAGCGTGGTCATTCCGTTCGATACGTCGGCTTACGATGCCAAGATCGATCCAAGCGATTCGATCCTGAGCATTGCCGAGCGATTGGCAAAGTACGGTGGTGGTGGAACAGATTGTTCGCTGCCATTGGTTGCTGCCAACCAGAAGTATGCGAAGCGCAAGTTCGCCGGCGTTGTTCTCGTTAGCGATAACGAGAGTTGGGTCGGGGAAGGACGGCACGGTTCGACCGCTGTGATGACGGCTTGGGAAGCTTTTACATCCAACCAGCGAAAGCTGGCAGGTAAGGAAGCTAGCCCGAAGCTAGTCAACATCGACCTGCAGCCGTACCAGACGGTTCAGGCTTGTGAGCGAGCTGACATCATGAACATCGGTGGCTTCAGTGACGCCGTGTTCAACGTGATCAGTGCGTTCCTCGCCGACAACAACCAGCGATTTGTCGCTGAAGTTGAAGCGATGGAGCTGTAAACGCGTGTTGGACAATGGTCCAATCGCGGCTTGTCTAGAACTCTCAAAACACCCGTGGGTCGCCATTGCGGCCCGCGGGTGTTAGTATTTGATGGGCAGACCAAGCCGCACGGACAACTTGCTTCTTTCGCTAGCGACGGCAAATTCAACGCGGGCCAAGTTGACCGCTTGTGACGGTTGTACCGGCCAGGTAGGGGGTGAACGTCGGATAATCACAGCTAAGTGCGGCTTCCTGGGGGATCGTAATGATTGTTTCGGCGGACCGCAAACCAAAGGCAGACCGCATTCATCTCGAGGGCATACGCATGGGGAAGTTGTCATTTGTGAGCGTGTCTACCCCCACGGTCCAGTGCCACCATCGCCTTGGGGCGATTGCGAAAATGCTTGGCGTCTGAGGAAAATACCCGCAAAGCACCTAGATGCCATTCGGGGGGCGCAGTTCACTCAACTTCACGCAGGGTTGCGTTCTAAAGGACGACGCCCGAATAAGCGGATCTCACATCCCATCCTAGCCACTAAATGGAGTAGACTAAGACTTCGCTTACGGGCGCCGGCGCCCGCGAATTACTAGTTGCCAAACTTAGAATATTAAAGAAACAGTGCCAACTTAAAGGTCTGACCATGAGGTTCCATTCATGCGTTTCCGGCTGATCACGCTGTTTGTGGCTGTTGGATTGTTTGCAACTGTATACTACGGCATTGATCGTTGGCTCGACAAACGTCCGACACAGTGGATGAAATATTCACAGACAAAGTTCCGCCAGCACAAGGACGACGAAGGGCCCATTTTGGTTTTTGTGGGCGCGGATTGGGATGCTAGTAGTATATTTGTTAAGAAGGTTACATTTGAAGATTCATCGTTAAAACGGTTTCTTCGTTCGCGTTCCGTCGTTGCGTACTATGTTGATTTGACTCACCCTCCGTCTCCAGACTTGACCGCATTTCTTCGGGGGATTGATCGGAACTCGTCTCCCACGCTCGCAGTGTACCCCAACGGGATGTCGCGAGAGCATGTTGTGATCGATGGGATCCCGACAGCCAAGGAAATTATTGAATCGCTTGAACCGGAAGACGGTTAACAGTCCATCGCATCGAAGTAGCGGATCTACCGCTGTGATTTTTAGAAACTTTATTTGCCGCCAATCGATGAATGGTGGCGTTCGGCGGGGGAAGAGTGTGGCGGTACAAAACGGAATGGGAATTCGTGCCGTTTGAAGGCATCACGAGCAGGCAGCTTGCAATCACGCTCGGGCAGTCTCGCAAACTCTTGAGGAAGCCCGCAGCGCCCTTGTTCAGTCCGCTCGAACCGAACTCCGATTACCCCGACGAGGATGACTTCATAACCCTAGACGGCACCACTTTTGTTCGCGTGCGTTATCAGGATAACGCCGTCCGCGACATAGAATTCCTGTCGGGGCAACTGCGCGCACAGCACATTAGACCTGCGCGACGGAGTAGACTGATGGTTTGGTACCCGGCGTGAGCGCCAGACAATTACTAGCTCGGCGAAAAAGGAACACCGTATGTTGCATTGGTCAATGGCGATCCTGGCGTGCTTTCTTGCCCCTTCGCTGGCTTTGGCGCAGCGCGATCCCCCGCTTCTGGAATGTTACCTACCGTCAATCTTCATAGGCCACGCCGATGGCGATCGTCTCTCAATCGAACTGGTGCTCAAGAAGGAGCTTGGGCCTGTTGAGCACAAAGAACACCAGATGTATCTCCTGGCGTACCTCCTGGAAGACGAAACGGAAGTGCTTAGGATCGCATCCGATCCGGAACTCTTGGACAAGACCAAGGGTAATGATGCAAAGCTCTTCTTGGATGTCTTGATCGATCGTGGGCTGGTCACAACTCTAGAAACGAAGGTAGCGAAACGCCAGGGCTTCGGGGGCCAGGATAACTTGGGCAAGTACGCCGACGGTTCCAAGGCTGGAAGGGACAAGGAGAACTTCCTAGGGCTCAACACATTCGCATTCTCGTTTTCACCAACCTACGCCCACTTGTTCGACAAGATTTCAAAGCTCGAGAACTTCCGTGACGAAGATCCGCCATCGGACCCGCTCGGCTTCTACACTCAACGATTCAAGCTGCTCGTGTTCACCCCTGTAAATGATTGCAAATATGCGTCCAAAGTGCGCGACGGCATTCGCGGAAAGAACGATTTTGGGTTCAATCAAAATGGGATTGGCAATACATCCATTCTGTACTGTCGCCCATTGCCGTACGAGTTCACGTTTCGCCGCCACAGTGATGTAGGCACGGTCGTTTACATCAGATAGCGTACTCGCCGAGTCAAGCCTTGAACCGACGCGGCGCAGTCGGGCCTTATTGAAAAGAAATTCACTCGTCGCCGCCTAGTTACCGCTGAGCGTCGTGAATTTTACGTCTATCGACCAGCGTTCGCGGTGTCGTTGACGCAGTTATCCTGCCACTTTCTATCTTCTGAACAGTGGAATGAAAATGCGAATTGAACTCAAGGACATCATTGGTTTCGTTACGTGTGCGGCGATTGGCACAACGATGTGGCCTGTTCTACTGGGGTTTCTCCAGGGGCAGACGATCGGGCGATACGGGGGTAACAACGCCTGGGAGAAGGTCTCGATTGCTGGGGTCGTAATCGGCTGCGTTGTGTACACGGTGTTTATTCTCACCCGGAGGGAAAGAAAGGTAAATTAAGAATGCCGTTTAAAAATCCGAAGTTCCTCAAGGCCACTGGGCGATGGTGTTTTGAAAACGCTATAATTCAGGACGGTTCGATATCGTCATAATACAAATTGGCATATAACTACCCGATGCACTGTAATCACCAACCGCCATCTTTTCCAGCGAATGATCGCCCGCGGTGACCGCAGTCATCCGAATCGTTATGTCTCCTCCTGATGAGAATCAACATGCAAGGTTATAGCCCCAATGTAACAACTTTTCGTGCGAGCCTCTCTCTCAAGTGGAAAACTTGGTAGCCTTCCAAAGGGCAACGCGATTGAGAAATTGCCGCATTACCAAGCGATACAACCGCGTTCCGATGGCCGCTCGATTTTGCAGCAAGATTCAACCACCGGAACTGACGGTATTCCACCGTTCGCCATTGGAAGGGACTTTCTATGAAATTGCTTAACCAGAACAATCCGAATTCTTTTCGCAGGTCTTTACAGCGGCAAGATCGAATAGAAGGCTCCTTACTAAAAAAGATGGCGGTTGGCGCTGTTGTGATGACCGCGTTCGTTGGGGTTATGGCCATTCGGGTAATGGTCGCTACGCATGGCGATGATGCCAAAATTGATAGCCTCATTGCGACGATTACCCTCGTTTCGGCTGCTACTAGCGGCGCAGTGATTGGAGCAACGCTTGCACTCAAAGACCACATTCAGCGCAAAGTCGACGTTGGCGAAAATGTGCCAGCTGCACTTCGGTTACTTTTTGGCTCCGGCGTAAGGTCACTCGCTTTCTGGGTTGGTTTGATATTCTTTGTTTGCCTTGTTTTGCTGCCCGTCGTGCTTACCATACGACCTTTCTGAACCGACACGGCTTGGCGAAAGAGTACGTCGCGAAAGATTGGGGCTTCACGTTGCCCAGCTTATCCCCTCCGGCAGGGACTGATTTTGGCGTGCGAAACGGTCTCTGTTTGCGAGCAACTTGGGGGAAGCTTGAAATACATATCAAAAAGATCCTGAAGCGGCGAGATCTGGTATAGTGAGCCGCGTGCGACGTTTGCGTTGACTCGCGATGAACAAGTGGTGGTACCTGACGATCTCGTTGGGTGTTGTTGACTTATTACGAGATAACTTCTTTAGCCCGAAGAACCCCTTGTTTTGCGGCCGAACTCAATCCGCGTCGTTCCGCTCAAACACCAACACCTGGAGTGATCGCTCATGGTAATCTGGTCTGGACTCGGCTTTCTCGCTGGTGTCATTACTTTTGCGTTTATGCTTCTGTTCAACGTTCTCCTCGACTCACAATTGGGCGAAGGATACTATTCATCGCATCGATGGGCGAGTGGTACAGCGCTGATCTTCGGCGGCATAGCCTCCAGTGCCGTCGGATTTGCACTCAAGGGACGAGCTGACCGACATGTCATTGACGAAGCGACAGGCGAACGGTTTGTTATCAGCAACTCGTCTCATAGTTTTTTCTTCATACCGATGCATTGGGCTGGACTGGTGATCGTTGTGATCGGGATAGGAATTGCAATGTCGGGACTGTTCTCCAGCAATGTACAATAGGGCGGCTGGGAAACCATTTCTTAGCGGGGAACATCCTATAGTCCCAAGCGATCGCCAGAGGCAACTCTGGGGGATATCCCCCCTCGGATGCTGGATGGTCTCGCAGAAATCGTCGAGCTAGGATGAGTTGGACGCGTCCACCATCTTTGTATTGGGGTTCACGCGGAACTCAAGCGTGGACGCACCTTAAGTATGGACGGTCACTGTTTTGCCTGCCTAACTTCCTACGCCACCTTTCTTGAGTAACTCTTGAGCAGTCCGCCCAGTCGCTCTTTGCAGTGAAGTTCACTGAGGCGAAGGATCTCACCGCCCGCCGCGGGTGGTTTTGCTTTGGCCGCCGTGGGTTGCTGGAGGATGGCGTTGTCGACTCCCTGGTGAGGACGTTCCTCATGGTAGTGAACGCCGTACTCGCGGCACAGGTAGTTGAAATGCTTGTGGCCGAAGACGACGAAATGGTCTAGACACTCCTGCTTAATCGATTGAATGAACCGCTCAACGAAGGCGTTCGTGTTCGGTGCCCTAAACGCCGAGATTTTTACTTCCTTCGTGCCTGAAGTGAATTTGGCATCGAATGACTTGGTGAACTTGGTGTCGCGGTCGTGCATCAGGAATTTGCACGGCAACCGTTCGTCTTTAATGAACTGCTGGAAGGCTGCCGCCTGCTCGAGCACCCAGGCTTCATCGGGATTGTAGGTGCTCGGCGTGATGAACACGCGTCGCGATTCGACATGCAGGAACGCGATGGCGAACAGATCACGCAGGCCGGTTTTGGAAACGACTTTTTTTGAGAAAAAGTCGCACTGCCACATGGATTTCGCGAGCCGTTTGAGAAACTCATCCCAGGTAGCCATCGCCAAATGCCGTAAAACCAAGGGAAATCGTAGGTGGAGCGCACTTTTTGCACTGCGAAACGCCCTCCAGATTAGTTGCCGAGGTGGCATTTTCAACTCCTGCGGCCGGCCTGATGCTCTCGGTTCGAACCTTTTCTGTTAACTCCATGGTTCGTAGCTCGCATTGAGTCTACGAGTGAAACGAGTTCGAGACAAATCTACGAACTCTTCTCAAGCCGCGCGATCGACCGAACGGGTCTCGAACTCGCGTAACTGCTTGTTCTCCAATGCCTTAGGGCGAATCACAAAAGAGAGTATTGTTACGAAGAGGGTTGCGCACGGGGAGGGCAAGCATTCCAGCATTCTGCAGTAACTTGGCAAATCTCGCGCGGTCTGTGCAATATTTGACTCCCACGCTGGCTTTTTGACCTATGGTTGTGTTGCAACCTTCCTTGGCTCATTCATATATAGGTAACCCAATTCGATGTGTTATCCACGTACCTTTGCGATTTCCTTATCGTTATGGTTGTGCGTTTCGTTACAAGTCGGAATCCGCGCTGACGATCTGTGGCTGGCTGATGCAAGCGAACAACCTGGCGTTCTGCGCTTGAGTGAGGGAGGAACGAGTCCGCATGTGGCCTTTGCACGCCAGCCGATTCCCGATCGCGCTTATCCAGAAGCAATCATGAGGGTTTCTCAGATAGCTGTAGGCGCGGATGGAAGGGTTTATTACTGCAGCGGACTTGACGGTTCGCTGATGCACTTGCTTGATGGCAGGCATGAGATCCAATCGCTTGAGGTCGACGGGCAGATTCGAGATATAGCTTGTACTGGTGAAGAGCATACCGTTTACTATTCAGTGGTAGCTACTCCGCAAGACGGGCAGGCTCTCGGGGACGGACATATCTACCGACGAGATTTTTGGTCCGGCACCCCTGAGCTAGTAGCCACTGTTCGGCAGGCAGATGTTGGATATGACTGGTGGGGATACTTTACGATCCGAGAGGGTACAATCTACCTGGTAACATTGGGAAGTCCCAGCCGAATCTTCGCATGGGATCATGGTCAGATTCAGCCCGTGTTCCCCGGGAATACGCACAAGATAACAGGGATATCCGCATCGCCCGACGGGGGTTTCTTGTTTGTAGATGGTGGTGGCACAGTAAGGGAGACTGAGAACTTTGAAGATGTTCAGTCGGTCCTTAGCACAAAGTATCACCTTAGCGACGTTAGTGTGCGAGCTTCATCTCACAGTGAAAGGCCTCGAAGTAGCGACCGCAACTGGTTTGAGCAAAGATCTGAGTGATGGT
>JBGSJT010000224.1:0-1564 GCA_041741715.1 Pirellulaceae bacterium
CATAAATGGCGGTGATAGCATTCCACAGTCGATACGCACCGAAATCCAAGTGTCACGCGAATTGGTGGTCCTGCTCACGCCAGACTCGATCGAGCGACCGTGGGTCTTGCTCGAAGTTGGGGCTGCGTGGGGGCGACGAAAGGACTATCGGATCGTTCCGGTACTTTGCCATGTCACATTTGATGCGATTCCTGATATAATCGAAGGAAAGAAGGCGTTTCACATTAACGACTTTGACAAGTACCTAGCCGAATTGAAGCGTCGGGTGAAAAAATGACGGCTATAGCAACTCCAACTTTCGACGTATTCGTTTCTCATAGCTCGCGCGACCGTGAGTTTGCGGCAGATGTCGCAGATCGACTGAAGGCGGAAGGCCTTCAACCATTTTACGACGCCAGCGTCCCAATCGGGGAAGAGATTAGCAAGGCTATTTGGGACGCACTTGCAGAGTGCCATGCGTTCATCGTCATCGTGTCGCCTGATTCTGCACCTGATGCAATGGGAATGGTTGAATTGGGGGCCGCAACGGCTTGGAATAAACCAATCTTTGTCCTGTTGAACGGTCCGGCATCAACTCGGGTCCCCGAAGCTCTAGGGAATTACCAAGTCTATCCTCGCAATCGCATCGACGAGGTTTTGACCCAAATCCGCCGAAACTTCGAACCAATTTCGGACGATGAGCGTCAAGTGCTAATGGAAACGTATAGCGACCTTGGCATACCGGCAGATCGCCTCAGCCAGTCGCCTCGCGAACTTCAACAACTCGTAGAAACGTTTAAGGAAAAGACAAACAAGCAACTTTCAGGGACTCGTCTGCTATCGGAACTGCTGCGGATGCGAAAACAAGCGAAGCTCCCGCGATTAAACCCACTACGTCGCAGAACAAAGCCGTGAACCGGAGCACTCAATCACGCGGCAACTGAAATCAAAGTCTTCCGTTCACCCGCAACGTTCTGCCGTAAGAATCCATGTCCACTTCTGACCAAACGCGAGCACCTACACCCGAGCAATACGTCAATGCGCTTCGGCGCGTCGGCGACCTGTCCGACAACTTGGTTCAGATGCTTCGCCTGCACTTTCACGCAAACAACAGAACTGCCAGTGCGGACGAACTAGCCGTGGCTGTCGGCTACACGCACCGATCCGTCGCGAACTCTTTGTACGGGCGCCTCGGGCGTCAAATCGGCGAGTTGCTCGACTTCGATCCCGGAAGTGTTCGTGTTGATTCGATCGTGCTAACAACAAAGCCAGAAGGTCGCTGGCTCTGGACGTTGCGTCCC
Organism: Pirellulaceae bacterium; assembly: GCA_041741715.1. Lineage (GTDB taxonomy): Bacteria > Planctomycetota > Planctomycetia > Pirellulales > Pirellulaceae > Aureliella. The sequence continues at coordinate 1,281 of JBGSJT010000224.1, forward strand.
GAGTTCGCTTCTGCGCTTCAAACGATGGGATGGGTGGAATCTTCTCATGTACTACTGCCCGAAGAAATCGGTGCAACCGCCGAATTCAAAGAAGGCGCTTCGCTACATGTGTCGGTAAACGTTTACGAACGTAATGCTGACGCTCGCCGCGCGTGCATCGCCAAATACGGGACGGACTGTTGCATCTGTGGCTTCAACTTCGGGGCAACATTCGGAGACATTGGTGATGGTTTCATACATGTGCATCATCTCAAGCCTCTCTCCGAGATCGACGGTGAGTATAC
>JBGSJT010000225.1:0-24780 GCA_041741715.1 Pirellulaceae bacterium
ACCATCCCTGTCAAGCTATCATAGAGCTTCCTCCAACGCGCGGGATGTGCTGAAATGTGCCCGTTTTTTGCCGCTAGAGCGTTTGGGCGGAGGCTTCTTGGGTAATCGCGTATGGGTACGGTACTTGGTCAGCTTGGCGTGCTTCGCGACATCGCTAACCCACTGAAGAAACTCGGCAGTAGTCATGCGTTGTAGCTTCAGCCAGTCAGCGTGATCGAAACATATTTCGAATGCGAGCTGGGACTCGCCAATTTCCAAAGCGATGTAGTAGTCCGAAAGCTTCGGGATTTGCTTGGTCTTGTTGTAGCGCACCAATAGTTGCTTCAAGGTACTGATCATGTTAAACGCCAGCAGCCCCAAGCAGAAACAAAATAGACAGGCGTGCGGGTAGCAGAGCGTGTTGATCTCAGCATTCAACGCTCTTGCAATTTTCCCCAAGCAGACCTCGATGGTCCAACGGCCACGGTAACCGTCTCCCACACTTGCCGCACTGACAGTCGTTGGCAAGTTGGTCAACAGATGCAGTTCAGTATCCCCATCGCGAGTAGCTGTTTTGAGGTTGACCGTGATGCGGCGCAGTCGAACCCACGACTTGTCAGGTAGTTGAACCTCGATTTCTTGTTCGTAAACCACTTGCCCGGCTGAGTCGACACCGACTTTATTCTTCGGACGGCCGGGGATCTTTCGCCAACGTGGACTCCGACCATGGTGTCGAACTACGAAAAACGTTCCAGCCTCGAGGAATTGCGCAATAAGTGGACCATCGCAGAAGTTACGGTCAGCAAAATAAAGAGCTCCCCTCTGGAGCTGGTTCATGTAAGGAGCGAGCATCTTGCGTTCGTTGGCATATGCGTCCGGATCAAAGATTGCTTGCACAAACAGCTCAGTGCGCGTATCGAGAATGGCTACAATCGATCCGGGCAACGGAGCGCTCTTTGTATAACGCGAAACATCCAAGCGATGTTCAGTACCATCGGGTCGCTTGCCATCGATGACAAAGCCATGGAATCCTTCGATCAAGTCGGGCTTGCTGATCTTGGCTGCTGCCAGAATGGCTGATAATTCCGTAGTACATTCTGCGACCATCGCCTCGCATACGGGAACTTCAATCCCCGCGAGTTTGGCATAGAAGGCTTGCTTAGAAACGCCAACTTCGTCTTCGTGATCGACGAATGCCGCGTGCACTGAAGGCTTGGCTTTGACCACAACGGCACCAACAATGTCAACCACACTGGAAAAAAGTAGGGCCGATTCGTTCTGCCAGCAGCGATTCTCATTGAAAATCCGGTTAAGACGCTCGGGGCTAAACACACGAGCGAACAGGCCTCTGAAAAGCAAAGCTACTGGAGCTCTCTTGGCGAACCGTTGAAAGATGGACTTGATCATGATAGATATCTCCGTAAGGTGTTCTCTATCAATATTTTACGAAGATATTGGTGATGCTCAAAACGACCTTATGCTAGCTTGACAGGGATGATAACAAGTTACCGCACTCCACAGGGTCACTGACCCAGTCCCAACGTTTCGCGGAGGATGGCGGATGCGGGGGTCGGTAAGTCGGGGAACCAACGGGTGTAGCCGGTCCAACCAGGCTTGAAGACCGCCACGGCGGTCCCGACCATAATTTTCAGATCGGTCAAAGTACTCTGATGAGCTACATACCAGACCTCCAAGGCCCCTTTGTACGGCATAATGTCTTCGCGATAGCAGGCGCGCAGATCGCGTCCGTCTTGTTCTGCCCTCGCGATGATTGACTCCTCATCGCGAAACACCAACGAACCCATGCCGGTGAGTCCAGGTTTGACCTTCACGATTTCAGTTTGCACATCGCGGGGGTAGTCGGCAAAGCCTTGCGGCATCAACGGCCGCCAGCCGACCAGCGACAGCTTGCCGACAAACACATCCCAAAACTGCGGCACTTCATTCAACTTCGTCTTCCGCAAGAATTTGCCGACTGGAAGCACACGGGGATCGTTCCGCAGGGTGATATCCTGCGTGCCGATGTTCGGACTGTCTTTTACCATCGTCACGAACTTCGTCACATGGATGATCTTCCCCCGCCAGCCGACTCGTTCCTGAAAATAAAAAGCTTCGCGTTCGCCGGTGACCTTCAAGATCGCAATCACCACCGCCAGCAGCGGAGAGAGCAAAAGCAGAACGATTCCTGAAATACAAACATCGAGTAAGCGCTTTAGCATAAATTACATCCGATTGTCCAAGTTCTTGCCGGTTTCCTTGTGTGCAAAATTGGGGAGCAAAATTCCGAACGCGTCCAAGAGCTCTTCCTTCGTCCACTCCCCTCCCCCTCGCAGATCTTCGATCCGCGCCGCGAACTCGGTCAACTGAGCTGCATCGGCCACGGCGTCGTTTTGCACCACCCCTAACTCCGCGTAACGTTCCCAATCGACCTGCTCCGAGTCGGTGTAGAACTCTTCAAAGTCCTTTTCGCCCGTGGTATCGGTCGTAAAGTAATAGCAGGGCCATTGCTTTTTAGCCGCCAACTCATCGACTCGACCTCGCGCTTCATCCTCCGAGGCACACTCCACCGGTTCGTAGCCAATCGACCGCAAGTAGCGATCGGCCATGGCGGCGAAGGTGATCAAGTGTAGGTTGGCGCTCAGTTTCGGAAAGTAGATTTCGCGGTCCGCTCCCTGCAGGATTGAAAACAGGCACAGGTGAGCTCCCTCTTGAGCGGTCACGAAGTAGCGACGGATGTCATTGGGAGCTGCAATCGGCTGACGCTTCTGAATCCGCTGCGTCCAAGCGAACGGCAGCGAACCATCGGAGAACGCCACGTTGGCGAACCGCGCCGTCGATACGGCCGTAGGGCTCTCTTCCCCGAGCAGAAACATTTCCATGATCCGTTTCGAACCACCCATCATGTTCACCGGATTGGCTGCTTTATCGGTCGACACGCAAAAGAACTTCCGCGCCCCACCCGTCTTGGCGAATTCAAGCAGTTTCTTCGTTAAGAACACATTCACATCGATCAGCCGCATCAGTGTAAACGGATCTTTCTCGCTGCGCACATGTTTTAACGCGGAGAAATTCAGAACATAGTCGTACGGTTTTCCCGCCAACAAAGCTTGTTTGGCAAACGCGTCAAACTCGCGCCCCAATATATCGAAGCAATACGCGTGGAACTCACCGTCGATATAGCCCAACGAAGACCGCAAGTCGCGAACCATCTCCGCCAAATTGTTTTCCGAAGTGTCGATCACATGCAGTGCTCGAGGATTCCGGGCGAACAGCTCCTTGACCACCGCGCTCCCAATCGACCCCGCTCCTCCGACTACCAAGAAGCGGCCATTGCGAATCAGTTCATCCATCGACTTGCCATGTTTGGCAAAATCCTCCGTAAACAACGGAGACTGTCGTCCAATTAATTCAAGCATAGGTAGTTAGGAGTTAGGAGTTAGGAGTTAGGAGTTAGGGGTTAGGGCTGCCGCGTGGAACTTACTCTCCCTGTGGGAGAGTCGCGAGTCATGCGAGCGGAGAGGGGCTTGGGAATTTCAGGCATTCCCAGGCAGAGCCTGGGAACGAGGCATTCCCAGGCGGAGCCTGGGAACGAGACAGCCTGGGAACGAGACATTCCCAGGCGGAGCCTGGGAACGAGACATTTCGGTTCCCAGGCAGAGCCTGGGAACGAGACACCACCACCACATCGCGACATTTCCATGAGGCCTCCGGCCTCACCCAAGATCCGCTGAGCTGGGAATATTGATCACACGCTCATACAACGACTCGCTCACCCGCAAATCGCCGGCAGGGCAATGGGCGTACATCGGCAAACAATGCATCGGCTTCCACAGTGGCCGTGCTTGATAACCAGCGTCATTCAGCGCCTGCAAAATCGGAATGCGTTGGCCCACCTGCTCCAGTGTTAAGATCAAGGCGTTGAGCCAATAGTTGCTGCGGCTATCGCCAGGTTCCTGCAGAAAGGTCACTTCGGGCACCGACGCAAAGCAAGCAATGTAACGCTCGGCCAAGCGGCGTTTGGCTGCTAGCAACTCGTCCAAGATCTCAAGTTGAGCGACTCCCAGGGCAGCATTGATATTCGGCAAGCGATAATTCCAAGCCACCGCATCGTGTTCGAATTCCCAAGGATGCGGGACTTTTGCGGTGGTGGTCAAGTGCTTCGCGCGGTTAGCCAGTTCGATGTTATTCGTCAGGATCGCCCCACCTCCACCCGTGGTCAAGATCTTGTTCCCATTGAAACTCACCGCCGATAGCAGGCCGAACTGCCCGGTATGTCGACCTTGATAATACGACCCCAGCGACTCGGCGGCATCTTCGATCAGTGGGATCTGAAATTCGTCGCAAATCTCCGCGATTTCTCTGATTTCCCCTGGGTGTCCAAAGCAATGCATCAGCACCAGCGCTCCGATGCGTCTGCCCGTTTGACGGTTGACTGGTCCGTCCGGCTTAAGTGCAGCGACTTGTTCAATCCGTCCGCGGAGTGCTTGAGGGCAGAGCGACAAACGTGACTCGGAGACATCGATGAAATGGGGGATCGCTCCTGAGTGGGAGATGGCATTGGCGGTCGCCACAAAAGACAGCGACGGGCAGAGAACTTCGTCCCCAGGCAACACCCCAGCGAGATGCAAGCAAACGTGCAGTGCGGCGGTTCCATTGACCACCGCCACCGCCCGAGCGCACCCTGTCCTAGCTGCCAGTTGTTCCTCGAACCGCGTTACGTATGCACCAGCTGAAGAGACCCAGCCGGTATCCAGGCATTCCTTTACATAGTCCCACGCAGTTGGCGGCAACGTGGGGCGGTGCAGTAACACCATTTCCTGCGCCGGTCCAATCGCCTGTTGCAAGGCCGAAACGATCTTATTGGGTACATTCATGGGGGAGGCTTAAGTTGGCAGTTGGCAGATGGCAGTTGGCAGATGGAAGATGGCAGATGGAAGATGGAAGATGGCAGTGGGCAGTTGGCAGTTGGCAGTGGGCAGTTGGCAGATGGCAGTTGGCAGTGGGCAGATGGAAGATGGCAGTGGGCAGTTGGCAGATGGCAGTGGGCAGTTGGCAGATGGCAGATGGCAGTTGGCAGTGGGCAGTTGGCAGATGGCAGATGGCAGATGGCAGTTGGCAGTGGGCAGATGGCAGTTGGCAGTTGGCAGTTGGCAGATGGCAGTTGGCAGTTGGCAGTGGGCAGATGGCAGATTTGTGATGTCAGGCTTGCTGCGTGTAACTTACTCTCCCTGTGGGGAGAGTCGCGAGTCATGCGAGCGGTGAGGGGGCATTGGGCTACCGCTGTGAACTTCTCTCTGCGCTTAGTGAATCGCCGTCGGAGTCGAAGTAAGAGGGAGGGAAGGGTCTATGGGAGGCGGGAGCCTCCGGGCAGGCATTCCCAGGCAGAGCCTGGGAACGAGGCAGGGTCTATGGGAGGCGGGAGCCTCCGGGCAGGCATTCCCAGGCAGAGCCTGGGAACGAGGCATTCCCAGGCAGAGCCTGGGAACGAGGTAGGCGGAGCCTGGGAACGAGGTAGGCGGAGCCTGGGAACGAGGTAGGCGGAGCCTGGGAACGAGGTAGGCGGAGCCTGGGAACGAGGTAGGCAGCCTGGGAACGAGGGAGCCTGGGAACGAGGTAGGCGGAGCCTGGGAACGAGGTAGCCTGGGAACGAGGTAGGCGGAGCCTGGGAACGAGGTAGGGGCTGGGAACGAGGCAGAGGGGGTGTTTCAAGCTTCAAACTTGCTCTTAAACTCTCGTGCTGGCGTCCCCTTCAGAAAAACACCGTCATGCACCGATTGAACGACGGTTGCACCGGCGGCCACAAAGCACTCTTTCCCCAGCGCGATCCCTTGGATCACGCTGGCACCGGTGCCGATATGCGTCCCCTCGCCAACGTGCACATTGCCGGAGAGGGTGACGCCGGGGCCAATGTGACAATAAGGGTCGATAACCCCGTCGTGATCAATGGACGCCCGCGTATTGACGATGCAATGCTCCCCGATGCAAGCTCCGGTTTGCACCATCGCGCCAGCATGAATTTGCGCTGTGGGCGCAATGGACGCATAGTCGGAAACCCAGGCGGCAGGATGCTTAAATCCGGTGAAGCGATAGCCCATTGAGATAAACGAATTGACCATGCGGCGGCGAATGGCATTGGCGTCCACCGGCCAGATCGATCCCAAACCCAACGCCAACTCAACCCCCTCGGGAGTGAAACGCTCAAGCACTGCGTCGTCGCTAATGATCTCAAGCTTCAATCGGGAGGGGGCGCACTGTTCGGGGGCTAGCTCCGTCACGGCCACTACGGTGCGACCGACGGTCAGCAACGCATCCGCTACAACTCGACCGTGCCCACCGAAACCGATCACGACGACCGGCAACTGGGACTGGGGTGCCTTCTTAGGTGCTTTCATACTCATGTGCGTTTCCAGTCCACTCGCCGCAGCGGTGTCGGGTGCCGCGGGGAAATGATGAAGCCGTCGGGTAGATCCTGGTGGACGTACGCTTGCGCGTCGACTCGGCAAGCATCGCCGATCGACTTGCCTGCGGCCACGAAGGCGTTACTCCCGACCAAAGTTCGATGTCCCACTCGCACGTTACCACTGATCCTCGCGCCCGGCAGGATCGCACTGAAGCTGCCGATCGTGCTGTTGTGTCCGATCGAAGCATGGATGTGAATGATCGAATGCTCACCCACCACCGCTTCGCTTGAAACGACCGCCAGAGGTGCAACAAACACCCCCGCCCCCAACCGGGCTGAATCTGAAATCACGGCCGTCGGGTGTATCACGCTGAACGGTTGCCAACCCACCTGCTCGCAAGCGCGGACGATGGTCTGCTTGAGTCCGTCGGTGGCCACTCCCACATGGAAGAAAACCGACGAGGACAAGCCCCCGATGCGTAGCGAATCCTCAGCGAAAAACTTCTGCGGTTCAAAGTAACACTTCTCAATGCACGCGAATTGCTCAGCGTACGCCAGTTGCGCTGACTCGAGTATTTCCTGGGCGGTTCGATCGCCAAGGACCACCAGCACGGGTTTCGTGTTCACCGAGGTCATAGCGTACCCGAGTCCACCGCAAAGGCTTGTCCGGTCACGGATTGGCTCGCCGCACTCAATAGGTAATCGACCATGGCCGCCACAGAGCTTGGATCGGTCGGCTGTCGCAGGGCCGTGCGCTGGAAGATTCGTTCCTTGTGCTCAGCCGACAATCCAGCCGACATGTCGGTTTCCATAAACCCGGGGACTACGCAGTTGGAGCGGATGCCCAAGCGTCCCCACTCGCGGGCCAGGTTTTTCGAGTACGCTTCCAGTGCCCCCTTGGTTGCCGCGTACATCGCTAGCCCTTTATAGCCGGTATGAGCGCAGATCGAGGAAACATGTACGAGCGAGCCCTTCGTTTGGTGCAAGAGCATGTTGCGGATGACGAGTTTGCTTAGGACCATTGGGGCGAAGACATTTACCTGGAACATGGCTTCGAGCGACTCCAGCTTCAGATTGGTGGCCAGATCGTCGTAAGCGGTGGCGGCATTGTTGACCAAGCCATGCAGGGGGGGGGCGTCCGGGGAAAAAATGGATTGCAGCGCCGCCTTGAGGCCACGTGGGTCAGCCAGATCGGCAGCCACGAACTGCAGACGCTCAGGCGCAGCCTGTTGCAATGCGTCGAAGTCCGCGGTCGAATGTCGATTCACCACGATCAAAGAGTGTCCGAGTTGCAGTTGGTGGCGGGCGAGTTCCAGCCCCAGTCCCCGCGTTCCGCCGGTCAGCAGGATATTCAATGCAGTCGATCCTGTTTGCCCGAGTAGGTGGTGGGTAGTGCCTCCACGACGTTCACGATCCGCGGGATCTGGTAGGGGGCCAGCCGCCGAGTCAAACGTTCGCGGATTTGTAGGGTAGAGAGAGTTTGGAATGGCTGAAGCACCAGATCGCAGACGACCAGATAACCGGTCACTGAGTTCTTGCGGCCGTAAACCCGCACCCCCGCCACCTCATCCATGGCCAGCAGCAGTTCTTCTACTTCCAGCGGATTGACCTTGAAGCCACCCACATTGATCTCATCTTGTCGCCGTCCCACGAAGCGGAATCGCACGGGACGTTCGCTAATTGCCTCCTCGCCGGCCATTTCAGCAGTGGTTTCACCATCGACCCGTTCGACTTGATCTCCCGTCTTGAAAAACGAGCCTTCGTGCAGGCAGGTCGCGTTGGCTTGTATTGACTTAGCTAGGAGCGATTGGTGAACAGCCAATTCCCCGTCGATGATTTGGATCAGCCCCTCGAACTCTAGTGGTACCGTAAAGTACTCGCCATCCGCCGCCAGCAATGAACCAGTTTCGGTGGAGGCGTAGATATTTGTTAATTTGGCGTTTGGGAACAGACCCGCGATGCGTTTGATCAGCGCCGTTGGCAGTCGCTCGCCGCCAATGGTGATACGTTTCACGCTTGGATGCGAGCTGCTTTCGCGGGTGCAAAGCAAATTCAGAAAGGTGGGTGTTGCGCTGATATGGGTTATTTGATGCTCATCGATTGCCCGATGCACTCCCGCGGGTTCTAGTCCGAACAAGCGCACCAAGGTGTTTTGATTTGCCAGTGCCTGGAAGAAAACCTGCAGACCGGCAAAGTGGGCTGGATGGTACGCCAGTCCCCACACATCATTCTCGTGGTTTGCAGCAATCCGCACCGCGCGTGTTAACGAATCCATCGCATGCCAAACCAACTTCGGAGCCCCTGTCGAACCCGAAGTCATAATCCCCAGTTCCCCTTTCGAGTCCGCTAGCAATCTCCCCCATCCCAACTTGCCCTCCAGACCTCCCCCCCAACCCAAACCTAAACCTAAACTCGAACCTAAACCTAAACCTAAACTCGAACCTAAACTCGAACCTAAACTTGAACTTGAACTCAAACTCCCTTCCTCCCCACCCTTGCTCCCACCCTCAGCCTCTCCCAACTCCCCACCCAACTCCTTATCCAACTCCCTCCCTACCCCAGGAACCAATGCCACTTTCGCATTGTTCCCGATCGCTCGGATCACCGCCAAGAAGAAAGTATAGCAATCCACAAACTCATGAACCGGCCTTATGTTCGCAACCTTTTCTGCATCGCGAAGCAGTTGGAGGTAGGCATATCGCACCCCCACTGTATCATCGATAAAGAAAAGTTTATCCATTGTCTTGGCTGCCGTTGTAAAAGTTAAATTTCTCTCTGCTTTATACCCGCAATAATTTTTTCTTCCAATTCCCCCACTGTTTCAACCAGTCCCTCTGCAAACACATCGACTCCGAACGTCGCCTCGATGTGCACGGTCAGGACGGCCAATTCGAGGGAGTCAAAGCCAAGTTCCCTGCGCAACGAAGTGCTCCCGACGAGCGGCCCCGACGGCGCTCGTCCGGCGTCGGCCAAAACCTGCTCGATAATTGTGTATAGCTCCGGCACGCGTGACTACCTCAATTCGGACAAGGGACAAATTGTGTTGAAATCATTCCGGCGATTCCATGGATGGCTAATCGACGCGCTTCGGTCCGTTCACCGTAGTACGGTGCTTCCCAGCAACGACTGAACTCGATCTCAACCGGCGCATCGGTAATCCAGCGTATACAGTACCTACCGTCAGGAAAGGTGGCTGAGTACTCCTGTTCCGCAGTTTGTTGCCAATCCCATTGGGGTATGAGCCGCCAATTCAGCGAGTACTTATCCACTCCGGTTACGGTGTCATCTACCGTATAGGTATCTCCGTCCCGAGAAATGATACGCAAATGTTCATAGGGAATATCGCTGACAAAACGGGCGCGCGAGATAAATTTACCAGTCGGTTCAAAGGCAGCGTCGACTTTAGGCCAATCAAGCCATAGAAAGTTTGGACCTTTGGTCATTTGTTCCGTTCCGGGCACGCTCACCGTGTTATGAGCTGCAGTGGAATAGAAATAGTTCTTAGTGGCTTTATCTTCGTGGTAGTACCGAAAGCTGCCGGCATCGCGCACAACATTGTGTTGTTGGTACCACAAGTCGACATGGAGAGTGTCGCATTGTCCTGGGCGGTCGCGATACCGTGGCGCACGAGTCATGAGTTGGCTCTTCGGGCCGCGCAAGATGTAGTAGCCGCCAGCGGTTGCCTGCCAGTGGTCGGCGCGCGGCGTACACGTTGGATTACTCTGGCATTTACCCGTTAGCCACAATGTCTTCTCACTCCAGACCCCGGTTGGCATCCAGCCCGCCGCGCCGCACAGCGTAGCGGCTAATTGCAACGTTGGGCGATAGTCGAGGTAATCGGTGCATGATAGGGGGAGGATGTTGGCGCCGTCGTTGGAACCGTAATTGGGGACTCGACCTGTTTCTGGTTCCACGAACTCATACAGCCAGTTTGTGGCCGCTGCGATTCGCGCGTGCGTGGCAGGGGACAGTTCTTGAGCGTTGATGCGTCCCAGCGCCATGACCCAACTCATGTCATCAAGCAACACGCGATGATAGGACATCGAATGCTGCACGTACGATCCATCGTCGTAAACTTGCCTCGCGACTTCCTGTTCGATCAGCTTGCGTCCGCGATTGACCCAACGTCCTGATTGCGGAAAGTTCGGGAATAGTAAACCAACGGTGAAGAGCCCAAGTGCTTCGCTGATGCCATGGTTGTTTTTTTGGCTAAGCGCGTAGTTAATGTTGGCATCAATCCGCAGGGCCGATTGATAGCAGAATCGCTCCATATCCCGCAAGCGTGCCGATGTGGCCGCCTCACTGTCGAGTGTCGCCATCGCAGCAAAAATCGCGGCCATGAGTCGGAAGGCAACCTCTTGCCCGCAGCCCCAAGCTACCGATGCGTTGATTGGATTCTGCTGTCGCCACGCATCAAACATTTCCCAAAATGCGCTCGCCCATCGTTCTTCTTCCGTGTAGATGTAATGCCTGGCTAATGTGTAGGCGAGGCTCAGTCGGGATGCTTCCCAGACCAGTTTGATATCGTTGCGCGGTGGACCGGAACGGGCCGTGTCGAGCCAGTGCGTTCCTACAGGCCAATCAATATGGTTCACCGGATCGAGATTGAAGTTCGGGGGCCAACCCAACTCACCCGTCCAACGACTGAAAAACGGGTAAGCCCCTTTTAAAGCCGATTCACAGTCCTTCGCAACCGTCGCCTGCCAGATTGATTCGGGGACCAGGTTGCGCAATTGCGACGCTGTGGGAATCGGAAAGAACCTTTCCCGTCTGCTTTGCCAGTCGGCGAGTGCTGATTTTTCGTCAGACAAGAACGGAAGTTCCCCGTGCGGGGCAAACCGGGCTGGCAGCATCTGTCGGCGCAGGGCTCCGCTCCGAATCCTCACCGATTGATAGACTCTGCGCGGCACATTGTCCCAACCGACTCCCTTGCCTATCCAATAAATTTTTTGCAGCGGATTCATGCGTTGTGGATTACAAACAATCCCGTGGGCCAAGGGCGCGAACGGCGGTTAACATGACTTGCGGGCCAACGGCGGTCGACGCGGGCAAGGTTGATTTGCTTGCCTGCTGAGAACTGGAGCCCTGCCCGTAACTCGCCCGCTCATCGACTCCGCAACCTAGGTCTAAACACCGTTGGTCAACCATCATCGCACTGCGCAATCGCATGGGTCTGGTGCCACTCAACTTATTTGCGCCCGAGCGCCGCCGGTGGGCAAACGCTCTCCAATACAGCCACGAAGCGATCCGACAGATGTTCACGGTCGAATTGCGACAGCGCCAATTGTCGGGCGGCCGCGCGCATGGCTTGGCAATCATCCGGATGATCGGCCAGATACTCCAACGCATCGGCGAAGGCTACTGGATTATCCGGTGGGACCGCTTTGCCACAGTTGTTGGATGCGATTAATTCGGCGACCCAACCTGGATAATTGTTTAGCACAGGGAGCCCGGCGGCTAAGTAGTCAAAGAACTTATTCGGAGAAGTTCCGTAGTAGAATGCAGGGACATTGGCCAGGATCTGCAGACCGACGTTTGCCCCCGCCAAAAGCCCCGGCATGCGCTCCTTGCGAACGTTGTCATGGAAGACAACGTTGTCAAGTTTTTCCGCGGTGGCTCGAGCCATCAAAGCGTTCTTGCTCTTGCCATCGCCGACCAGCAGGATTTTGATTTCCGTCCGCCCTCTGCGTTTCAACTCGGCAGCTGTGTTTAACACTGCGTCAAGTCCATTCGCGGGGCCATGGGTACCGGCAAAAACTGCCACGAAGTCTTCTTCTGCTATAGAATCAGGACGCCAGGCGACAGCGGTTGCGGGATCAAGAAACTCCAGATCACATCCATTAGGGATTAAAGTGACTCGTTCTTTGGGAATGTATTTTGTGATACCCTCCACGATGCCAGGTGCCAACCCGATGCAGTGCCGAGCTCCTTTATAAGCTCGCCGCTCAAGCCATCCCATTGCAGCGAGAATGAGTGGATTCTTCACCACCCCCATTGCCTTAGGCAATTCGGGCCACAGGTCGCGCACTTCAAATACGAAGCGTTTACGCCCTAGCCACCGCGCGACCAAGCCTGGAATGGCGGCGGTCAGCGGTGTGGAAGTTGCAAAGACCACATCGGCTCGGTTGAACAATGCCACTCGGCTACTGCTGAGCGAGTATCGCAGGAATATCCAAGAGCGTTTCAGCAAACCATCACGATTGGAACTTGCCAGTTCCAACTCAATGACGTTGATCCCATCAACGACTCCTGTCCGCCGTCCACCCTTAAACGGAGTTGCAAGTCCAGTGTTGGATGGTCCATAGCTGCCACACACCATGGTTACGGTGTGCCCAGCTTTGATTAACTTCTGCGCCATTTCGTATGAACGCGTCCCCGTGGAACCTTGACGGGTAGAGAAATATTGGTGGAAGTAAAGTACGTGCATTTTAGGGCGATCGCTGGTAACGCGTTTCGTGTAAGCTGGAACAGTCGCAAGGGCGAGGCCATCGCTCGAAGGCCCTTTGATTGTCATGTAACCGATGAGACATACTGTCGGGAGTGTGCGGCCACTGCCGGGCTTTTTTGAGCCACGAGCATATCGCCAACTGAGAGACGCTCCGCTTACAGGTGAACGGTTCGCTCCTCGTGTGCAGCGGTTACGGTAGCAATGGCGGCCAGCGAAACGTTTTCAAGTTCCGCATAGGGGATCAACCAATCTCCACCCGCGGCAACGGCTTCAAAGAAGGCCTTAAATTGTTGCTGATGTCCTTTTTCTTGCCGCGATGTTCTGAACGAGCTGAACTTCTTGAATCCGTAGCCGGTTGTGCGCCGGAAGTTATCAACGGCTAGCACACGATTGTCCGAGAATATATGTAATGTTTCCTTCGGAAAGCTCTTACTACCGTTTGCAAAGTAACAGATACTGCCGACCGATCCATCCCGCATTAGTAGTGTGATCGCCATTTTGTCGTCACGAATCCCTACGCTGCCATTCACCCGTTGTGCCGTTACGGATTGAACCAGGCTGCCGCTAAGGAAGACCATCAGGTCGATAAAGTGACACGCTTCGCCGATAATTCTTCCGCCGCCCACTTGCGGATCGTGCACCCAATGTTGCGCTGGAATTTCCCCGGCGTTGATTAACATGTTCACGGTGAGGCTCGCCGATCGACCTCGCAGCAGTTCACGGCAGCGGAGCAAGTGCGGGCTAAAGCGGCGGTTGAAGCCCACGGCCAATTGTTGTGCTGGATGAGCGACGACGGCGGCAGAAACGGATTCGAGTTGGGCCGCAGTTAATGCCAGCGGCTTCTCGACAAAAACATGTTTGTGGGCCGCGAGCGTTTGGCATACCAGGTGGGCGTGAGAATCGTGGTTGGTGGTAATCAACAAGGTGTTGACGTCGGGGTCGTTCAGTACCTGTGCGAAATCGGTTGTGGCCAATTCTACAGCGAACTTTTGTGCCAAGTGCTGCACGGTCGCCCCGCCCGTTCGAGCCACAACGTATTTCAAACGCGCAGGGAGTTTTTGAATGGCGGGCATCAACGTGGCACGGGTATAATTGCCGGCGCCGATGATGGCTGCCACGACCCCTGCTGTGGATTGGCTCTTTTTCGTCGCTAGGGCTATCGTCTGGGTCGCATCAACAACGTCCGCATAATTCAGTAAGACACCTAGCGAGCTGGCATCGGACTGGATGGTTGCGTATGCTTCGGGGGCGGCGGCCAGATCAAAACGGTGGGTGATTAAGCGATCGAAGTTGATGGTTCCGGCGGACAATAGTCCCAAGATCGCTTCAAAGTTGCGTTGTTCTGTCCAGCGGACAAACCCGAGCGGGTAATCGTGGGCATGTTGTTCGTAGGCAGGATCGTAGCGTCCTGCACCGTAGGAACAGGAGACCTGGAACGAGATTTCCTTTTCATAGAAATCGCTGCGGTTCAATTGAAGCCCGACCACACCTACGAGCACGATGCGTCCCCGTTTGCGACACATCTTGGCGGCGTCGCTGACGATGGCATCGGACTTGGCCGAAGCGGTGATCAAGACCGCATCGGCACCACGTCCCTGCGACAGTTGTTGCACCAGTGCGGGTAGATCGGGGCACTCCCCACCGTGGATCACTTCCGCCCCGAATTCTGCGGCTAGATCCAGCCGGCCCCGACTGATATCGATGCCGATGACGTGGCAGCCGGCGGCTCGCAGCAGTTGCACCGTGACGAGCCCGATCAAGCCGAGACCGTAGACGACAACGGTTTCGCCAAGTGTCGGTTGTACAAGGCGTATACCTTGCAGACCGATGCTGGCCAGCACCGTGAAGGAGGCTTGTTCGTCCGAGACATTATCCGGGATCTTCGCGCACAGCAGCGGCGGAACCGAGACGATTTCCGCGTGGGGACCATTGGAGACGACCCGATCCCCCACGTCAAAGCCGGTCGTTGCATCTCCAGCGTGGGTTACCAGTCCTGCGTTGCAGTAGCCCAGTGGCAAGGGTTCTCCCAGTTTTGAAAACACGGCATCTAGTGTAGGGAGCAAGCCATCGGTACGGATTTTATCGAGAACCTGTTTAACTTTTTCTGGTTGTGCTTTGGCTTTGCCGATCCAGCCAGCCTGCCCAAACTCGACCAGCATTTTTTCTGTGCCAGCGGAGATCAACGTTTTGCGAGTTGCAATGGTCAGTCGTCCATGTGCAGCCGCCGGGGCTGGAACGTCGGTAACCAGCGTCTGTCCGTTTGATAGATTTTGTAGGACTTGTTTCATTAAATGATGCGAACTGGAGGTCAATTAATAACTTGATAGAAACATCGGAAGCAGATTCGGCATGGGGCGCGAATAATATCGATATCAAACATGCGTCAACTTGTGACAGTAGAGTGAGGCGTTGAGGAGACTAAGGCAAGAAGGGAGCATGCCTTCACGTGATCAAGAGAGCGTCGGTTATCTTCATTCTAAATTTGATGCTCCGCAATTCTGCCTTGGAAAATGACGACAATGAAAATTGCAACGCATGATATAATCACTCAGTGGGACGAACGGCCTTGGGTCGTGTGCCGAAAGATGCATTGAGGGCGCGGAACTGGAGTGGTTGGCTATTATGGCTATCCTCCCAGGCTTGTCGCAGGTGTTGTCGCTCGCTTAGTGCTGCTCCTCAGCTTTTTTCTTAGAGCCGGTTTCTCAACGATGATCCATGAAATGCAGGCCAGTCCGAGTGTTATCAGATACATTGAAATCAAAACTTTAAATGATCCGGTATAACCAAGGTGGGCGAGTAAGTTGATTACAACCATATGGTAGATATAGGTTCCATAGGAAATGTCATTCCCCATGAGCATTCTTTCCGATAGCGTCCGCCAGCTAAAGGCAAAGGCAAACACTAATCCAGCTAAGGATATGCTGGCAATAGGCGTCTGGGAATTGCCGCCCGTGTTCATTCCAAGGGAAGTCAATACGTATACCAAGAAAAAGTAACCGACAAGCCATAGTAGTATGCGATCTTCAAAAAATCGTCTAATGGTTCGCCAGTTTCGTTGCGCGAGCACTCCGATGAGAAACATCCAGAAGTAAGGTACAAACGAAACGACTAGGATTTTTTGCACCAATTCTGGAAGGTAGATCGGGCCGTATGAAGTAGTGACCCTGCTCAATACAATAAATAAAACGATAAGCAATAGCGTCTGGAAGTTTCTTTGTGAATTTCGTAATCCAAGCATGAAATAAGTCAAAGGCAGTAAAATGTAAAACTGAAGTTCGATAGGTATCGTCCACAAGCTTCCGTTCAGGGTACCGACGCCATAAGATCGCAGGAAATCGGGGTTGTAAAACTGAAGAAATGTAAGTTGCGCAATCATCCAGCTGACAAAGCGAAGAGGGGCGGCAGTCAGGATGTTTTCAGGGGAGACCACCAGAACCGACAGGACGGATACAAGAAAGCATGCAATCAACGCCGGGTAAATCCTCAGCATGCGATTCACGGTATATGACCACAGGCACGGTTCGCGCTCTAGTGAACGCGATATAAGAAAACCGCTGACAACAAAAAAAATTGGCACTCCAGGGAACGCGGTTACGAGACGCCAGAGAATTGTAAAATGTTGGCTTACTATCGATGTTAATTCCAAGTGTTCTATGCCGTGGACCAGCACAACTTGGCTTGCTGCCAAAAGTCGAACCAAGTCAAAATTATTGGGAGTAATTCGCAGCTCTGTATTGGATGGAGTGTAGTTTAATTGTGCTGCGATTCGTGGGGTCATAAGGAATGCGGAGATGTGATCGATAGCCTACGGTTCTTGTCGATTATTTCAGGGAGCGAAAACTGCTCTCTATGGCATCTTGAGTTTGGTCAATGAAAATCGAAAATTTAGGGATGGTTTTGGTATATTTTTGAGTATTCGCGAAGTATCGTAGTGGAGTCTGGCGGGGCAGTTGTTTTCGGTGGAAGAACTGAGGGCGGATGGTCGATTAGTTCTGCAAGTTTACTTGTCGTTGCATAAGTGATAACACCATCTGGACGGCTTACCGTTGACGTTGCGTATGTGGTCTTTCCTAGTGATATGGATTCTCTAACGGATAGGCTGTCACCGTCGGTAGTTGTGTGCCGAATGTAGGCATCTGATAGCTTGAGTACTTCGTAAAAACTGTGCAGCCCACGGATGATCAGGATGTTTGATAAATGTAGTGCGTCGCCTAATTTCAAGTGTTCTGTATAGTCGCCACTCGGGTCGCTAATAATTAAACCAAATTCCTGGCGCAGGCGAAACAGAGAGACGAGTTCACTTATGCCGTAAATTTCCTTTCCGTATTTGTCTCGAGTAAGAGCAAATGCACACGTACAGTAAATTGTTTTAACGCCGCTTTTTAGGTTTTTGATTCTTGTGATTGTTTCTTCGCTAAGCGGTTCGTCGTCCTGCGGCGGAACAAATGCGGAGGCGAGTTTGGTCTTGTTGTTCAATCTTCTGGCTTTCTGGAAGCTGCCTTCGTTCAATACAATTGGCGTAGTGCAAATCGCGATGCTAGCATAGTCAAAGGTGTTTTTTAGAACGCCGAATCTGCCAAGGTTGCCGTGATAAGTTATTATCGATCTGCAGCGGATCAAGCTTGCTAGCAATGCGAAGCAAATTCGCACTAATGGATTTGAGGTATGAAGGTGAATGGGTGCGTTGCGCCATCGCAGCATTGTGAGGATTATGAGCCATGTATTGGTAAGTGTAAGAGTTACAAATTCAACGTGATGCGTCGTCTTAAGCAGTGCGTGTAGTCGACTTACATGGATTGTAACTCCACCGATCGGCGGTGGCGTTTTTCCCAACAACACAATAGTCAACTGGTTATTCATAGCCTTTCGTTGTGAGCGATATTTGTTTCGGTTGATTTTATCTGTCCGCACGCTGTGAGGAGGTTGGCTTTTTATGCGACGTCCAAGATGGCCTTTTTCGAAGAATTGCGATCAACTTTTCATACTCATCTACCATCTTCCGGACCGATAGGTTCGTTTCTGCGTATGCGCGAGCATTTCGGCCTTGAACTGCCCTTTCAGCGTTAGACTGTGATTCAAACCGTTCTATCGCATTGCAGATCGATTCGGGAGATTGGGGGTCGCACACAAATCCGCGAGCCGGCTCGTTTATCAATAATGGGTGGTCGCATACATTTGAGGCGATCACCGGGCATCCTGCGATGAATGCTTCACAAACGACATTGGGGAGCCCTTCGTAAAGACTGACATGGATGAGCGCGTCACATTTTGTCAACAGCTTGGGTATGTCATTTCTTTCTCCAAGCCATTCCCACCGTTCTTTTAGTAACTTTTGCTCGTCCAAACGCTTTTCCATATCTTTTCGTAGTCGAACCGATTCATCATCTGTTTCCTGGCGCCCGGCCCAGGATATGGAAGGTAATGCCAGATTTTGCGCGGCGTATAACGTTAGTGCTTCTATCAGTTTTAAACCGTTTTTTTGTTTGTGGATTCTGCCAACGACCAAGTAGTGAAAGGGGAGGCGGTTGCTCGTGTGGCGAGGGGAGGCGGGCTGTGGTATATTATACCCGTTGTATATCGTATAGGTTTTTGATCGGAGCCACGGAGTCTTGCACAACCAGTCTGCGTGCGATTTGGAGTTTGCAACGACCGCTGAAGCGAAATAGTGTAAACAGCCAAACAGACTCGATCGAAATCGGCTCGGTTCGCTCAGGGAACTATTGCGTTCGCTTACGATCAAGGGTGTGGGACTCCATGCTAGGAGTTTCGCCACTTCAGAATAAAAGTTTGGGACGCTTAGGAAGCTAATGACGGCATCGAATTTTTGTTTACGAAGCAGGCTGGTAAGGGTAAACAGTACCTTAAATGAAAAACCGCGCCCTTTCCTAACTTCGCGAATCGGAATCTGTGCAGCTTCCACCTCGGGTCGAAAGAAACTGAATTGAGGGAAGTAGACAAACATTTCTACTTCGTGCCCTCTAGCCTTCAGACCGCATGACAGATTTACCATCTGCCGTTGGGCCCCGCCAGAACCTAGGGAATCAATTACGCAGAGAACTTTCACTTGTTCGGCTTCCGTACTTCAATCCGAAAATGGCTAAAAAGAAAAAATGCTACCATTCGACTGCTTAAAATAGTCCTACCAAGTAGTCCTGTACTATTGGGTGCAGACCAACTGATACGGTTAGAGCGGAAACCTACTTGGTTGAGGAGTGATAGCCACAACTTCGGGGCTTGGTGTTTTTCCCACTCAATGCTGGGCATAAACGGGCTCTTCAAACCAAGCATGTTGAAAAAGTTGTAACGATCGCAATCAGTGATGATTAGACAACCTCCGGGAGTGAGTAGATCGTACATCTTTCGAAAATACTCAAGATACACATCGCGAGAAGATGATTCTAGATGCAACTTCATGCAGGCGGGTTCGTTCAGGTGATTTATCGAATTAGCTAAGACGATCAAATCAAAGGGAGCTTCGCCTTTGAAATCCTGAAAAGTTTGCGTTACGATCGACGATTTTCCCCGCGTAGTTTGCAGTATGTTTTTGAAGCTTTGGAACGTACTGATCATGTCTTTCGAGCTTCCATCGAATTCCGGTTCAAGGCAGATCGCGTTGGCTCCACATATTGAAGCGTAAAATGTCAGCAATCCCTTGCCTCCTCCGATATCAAGCACACGGATGCCTTCGAGATTATTGTCGCCAAACATAAACAGCAGGTGTCGTTTCAGTCGGCCTACATTGCTATACATTCTTTGAGCGACTACGAGTTCATAGAACTTATCTAAGGAGATCACGGATTTATCTGGAGTGGGCATGACTACAACAGTTTTCGGTTCATCGAGTTTAAGATAAGGGAATAGCACGTTGCGTTGATACACTCTATTTAAGGTCTTTAGAGGATGACCCAAACAATCTGTGGACAAATACCGAGTACACCCAAGTAAAGACGTCGCCCACAGATTCCTCGCTTATGCGTCTGCTAGGATTGCAAGAAGATGTTACGACTTTAGAAGGGAGCAGTCTCTTTAGGCTCCGTTATGCAGCGGGGTTTTCGGCCAGGAGTCGCGTTTGGTTGGTAAGTTATAATTTGGGGAGTCTGGTGCTGTTCCAAACAGTCGGCCTAGGAGCTGTTTCAAGTTTTGCTGAGTAGGAGGGTAGGAGGGATCGGAGAGTAGTTATATTCTTCGCGAGCGATTGGCTGCATGCCATTCCCGATAAGTAGAGTCGCTGAGTGAAGATCGTTTTGCAAGCGGCTTCCGTGACGCCACTGCCCAGTGGTATCTGTTAATGGCAGTATTCGAAATATCGAGGAAGCTGAGTCGTGATTGAATGTACTGGTAGGCCCTTAGGTAATGAGCGTCCCGAGTTTCGCTGAGCTCCCGACGATGGAAGAGGCTGGCGGCAGAATGCGACACGCGGCTTGCCCCGCACGGCTTCTGCAGTATCTTAAGTATACGCGTTGCCCACGCGGACGCCTGCTGTTTGTTTTCGTCACCAAAGAGTCAGCTGTTGGCTGAGCATGGTGTTCATCGTTGCTTGTCCTAACTCAGGTGGTAAGGCTCAATAGATCGTCCTCATTCGCTTACCGGCACCGACATAAACGCTGTTGGTCGTATCAGTGTCAACTTCGAAGAAGGAGTGCTTGTGACTACGCAGCGTGATTTCATCACGCCCCACACTCAGTACGGGCTTACGGTTGCTAGAAATGCATTGAGATTGGGCAAGAAACTCTAGTAGTGTGTCTACATATGACGACTGTCGCAGTGGCTGGATGACTGGAGCCAAGTGCTCGATACATGCGATTGAACGCTTAACTCCCACACTCACATCGCACTGTTCCCTAACGGTCGTCAGCGTTGCATGCTGGCTCTTGCCTGTCGCGGCGATCGTTTTGCCACTGAAGTTCAGCAGGAGGGGCATCGTTGGAAATGCCCAGCATGATTTCGATTTGGAAAATCGTCTTGTCGCTAGGCAACCGACTGCGGTAGCCGGTCCGCCTCATCGATGATCTGTGCGACTGTTGCCTCTTGTTTTTCCTGGCTTGCGTTCTGCAGTCCCCAGCGACTGAGCTTATCCAAGGAAGGCGTCCTTGCATTTCGTGTTTGTTTAGCAACGTAAATGTGGCCTAGGGAGCCTTCTTTTTGCAATATCAGAGTTTAACTTCTCGCTTTGCAAGTATTTAAGCGGTTTTCATTCCCTGTGATTCTAGGTCCCAGCGAGACTGCACCCGTGAAGGGGCGGAGTTCGGGCGTGGCTTGTATACGATAGTCAGCACATAGACGTGCAGTAAGTAAAACAGTTTAACATCCAATGTATGACCCGACAGAAGGCCACCTAGAAAGGGAATAAGTAATATAGCCGGCAAAGAGATCCTTAAAACAAAAATGCAATACCAGCCAGCTCGGAAAATGTACCAACAATAATACAGGTAGAACGCGAGGCCAATCACCCCACTCGCAATTAATACTTCGATAAAAACATTGTGGGGGCTTGTGAATTGCCCATACCGCGTCGAAAAAGCTGAAAAGCCGGAGCCAATGATAGGACTCGCGAACATTACCGGTTGCAAGTCCTCCCAGATTTTGTCTCGGCCTGCAAGGTCGCCAGTGTGGTAGGTTCGTAGAAGTCTTTCAAACACCGGAGTCGTTTCTAAATATGCATACAAAAAGGGGGCTGATGCTATGCCAAATAAAATGATAATCAGTTTCTTCCAGGATAAAGCTCGGAAGTTAAAAAGCATTACGAACAATGCCAAAAAGAGGGAGATCGCAGCAACGCGAGAACCCGTTTTAAGAACAACCATTGCGGGAAGAATCGATGACACAATAAAGATCGACCGCCATCCGAAAATCTTGTGATTTGCCTCCAGTGCCAAAGTGCTCATCACAATGCACGCCACCGCCAACCTAAGTCCGAAAGCATTTTCATTGTCTCCAAACATCGTCACCCGGCCCTCCGAGCTTGTCTCGATGCCATACCCAATAAGCGTCATGGCGGATGTCAGTATAGCGCCAACGGTGAAGGCTAAAATACCAAAGTGGATTGCTTCTGGGTCGCGCTGAGAATGCTTCAGCAGTGCAAAAAACATGATACTGTTCAAGAACATTGCAAAGATTTTCAGGGCAAATACAGACACATCATCGGCATGTGCATAAGTCGAAAGCGTTATCAATAAGAAGACCGAAACTAACGCAGCGAACAGCTTTGTGTGTCGCCCAAGACTTAATGAAAAGTTGGTACTAAAGACAACAGTCATGAAGTAGAGAACAGCAACAACTTTAGGAATCGATAAACCGCCCCCCCCCAAAAGACTGTAGCTATCGAAGTTCAACGCGAAGCAGTATGCTGCAATTCCAATTCTTTGGTATTTGTACATAGACGTCTAAAGCTAATCAAAGTCAGGGATGGCGTTAGTTCTCGTTTACCTTGGGCTTGTTTCCAAATCTTACAATTGCATTTTCCAATGCATTTTCAAATAAAACAATCAGCTGGTCCCACGAGTAAGCTGTTGATTTTATGCAATCGGAAGATTCAGTTTCAATACATTTTACTAGATATCTTGTGATGCCATCGTGATCGTTCCCACGACATGTCTGACCAAAACGTGACCCTGAAAGGGTATCTTCGGCATCGCTATCCATTGGGGCAATTAGGAGGATTGGTACTCCGAGCCCGATAGCATCGAAAATTTTGCTGGTGACTATGCCCTTTTCGGCATCCGTTCCATGTTCTGCGACCGCGGTAATAACAATATTTAATCCGGCGCCAGCCATCGCTGAAAGCGCATCTGGTCGGGGGATGGCGTCATAGGCTACCGCTTTGTCATTTAGCCCATATTCGGCTATTTTTTCGTTAACATAGCTTGAATGCGTTCCGTAGTAGCGGAACTGCCATTGTTTGTTGGTCAATGAGTTTTGTTTGATACGAGACAAAGCCAGAAAGATTGGATCAATTGTCCGATATGGTTGGTAGAACGTTCCTGCATAGACCAGGGTAAAATGATCAAAGTTCGCCGGAACGACACTTCCCATTTCTATTGGATCATACCCGTTGTGGATGACAGAAATTGGTTGTTCATCTCCAATTCTATTTGCGATACAACGTTTCATTCCTGCGGATACAACGGAAATACCAGAGGCTTGTCGAAGTATTTTTTCTTCGTCACGTCGGAATCGGTCTGGTAGCTTCCGCAGTTGTTGGGGCTTATCAACCCACAAATCGCGGTAGTCCAGGACATATGGCTTACTCCATTTACTGGCCAATTCATTTACTAAGTAGAAATTTACCCATGGTCTACCTGACGTGAGGATCACGTCATAGTCCTCTGGTTTAAGTGTAGAGAGATATCTTCGAGCAGCCCAATACCATAAGGACTCGGGTTCATACCCGAAATAGCGTATGGTTTTTCGCATGATTCCGCCTGTGAGTCGCGAGACTTTACTGCCCCCCTGGTTGAGCAAAGGCGTAGCGATTCGCAGGCAGGAATCAACTTCGTGTCTTTTGAAAAACGGGTCGGTGGAACTCTCGCAGTTGAAGGTTGCGTTTTTGAAGTACTTTGCTGGGACCGTAACTACATCTATGGAATGCCCCTGTTTCGCAAGATAGAAAGCAATATTACGAATGCGGACAGCACCGGCTGCCGGTGATGGAGGGAAGCAATGGGATACAAACAGAATTCGCATTTTATCTTGTTTTGACATTTCAGTCACTCCAGACACGTGGCGTTCGATAAATTATTCCGCAGCATCTCTTTGCGGTTTGCATGCAACTATCTGCGAGCCAGCAACTTTGCCCTGAGCCGATGGCAATCCAGTTCGTGCTGGGCTGAATCGTGGGGATATGTAAATGAAGAAGATCGTTAGGCTGGATTGTCCTGGCGTTAGCGTAGCGTTGACTTGAATATTCAAGTCAGCTCTTCAACCCTTCCAGGAGGAAATATCGCGACGAGCCCGACGTGCTACGGAACTCATCGACACGGAAATCACTAAAGTAGGATGCGTACCGTTCCTTCACCTCTGCGACTGAAGAGAAGTGCCGAACGTGTGACGGATAGGGAAAGTCGGGTACTGTGCCGAGGAAACGAGTTCCAGGTTTAAGTTTCTTAATTACAGAGATCTCATTCTCGACATGCTCGAGAAATTCGAGACTGATCACAGTGTCATAATTAAATTCAGAGTAAATTGTCGATTCGAGTGCATTTTCAGCACGGAACTCAAAGTCGGGACAGAGTCGTTGCGCTTTTTTGATCGCGACAGGGCTTAAGTCTAAACCAAAATAGGATTTCAGTCCCTTCTCTTTTAGAAACTGAGCAACCTGTCCTGGTCCGCAGCCGATGTCAAGTATCGATTTTGCCTCGTTTCTGCTCAAGCGATCAACTAAGACGCACCAAAGAAAGTAATAGTGCGATTGGTAGTATGGGCAGTTGTATGCCGCAATGTTTTCAAACGCCTTATCATACCATTCCGCCCCACGCTCTCTTCCAGTGTCAGGTTGCAGGCTAGTGCCTGTTAACTTTCGTATAAGCCGTTTGACAGCGGGGGGAGTGATATCGCTGAACATTTTTTTGGAAAAGAGATTTGTCATGGCTTTAGTAATTAGTCTTAAATGGTTGAGATGTCTGTTGGGAATGAGTTTTTATAGCAGCTTAGACGCGATATGATCAAGATGTAAGGAACAAAGTTCGGTTAATCACGAATTGTAATCGCATGCCATTCTTTGGCAGGCTGTGTTACCTGAAATGCTTCGTATGCACTGAGTTACGATAGTACTGGACGAAAGACGAAATATCGACTTATGAATTCTGGGGGATATACAGGGCCAACGCGCACTTTGAGATAGATAGGCAATATGGGTAGAGTTGCGCCCGCGGGGCTTTTAAGCGATGATTGTTGGCAGCTTTTACACGCTTCCAGTCGCTTGCGCAAAGTCCGCTATGATGTCCGAGATTCAGTT
>JBGSJT010000226.1:0-5708 GCA_041741715.1 Pirellulaceae bacterium
ATCACCCGGAAGTTGACTGCAACGATTCACCACCATCTTTCAGACCCTGATTTTGATCTCGATGACGGTGAGATTCAGCTGATTGATCACGACCACGAGTCGTTGTACTTCGGCTTATTTGAAACCGATGAAGATACAGGGTTTCTCAAGGAAGAACCTTCAATCATCTGGACCATCGAGGTGTTCGCTGACTTAAATGCAGGGCAGTAACTTTCTGTCGGCAGTGCTAACCTGGGCTGTCTCGATTATGGGGTTGCCGAGCCCTTCCTTTTGTTTTCCTGACATTCTGTTGGTCGTTGGGCTCGGAAGCCGTGGTGATGATTTCAAACGCAACGGAAGCTAAAGAAGATGGCTTCCTGATGGGCCCCCAGCCAAGCCGGAAGCTGATACGACTCAGATGCTGGGCACAGCCCAGCATTGTGAGTGTCCGAGAGTTGATCAATCACACGCGAGGCGATCTACCTCGGATTGATTTTCAGATGATGGCCGCTCTTGGCAGCTTTCCTGACCATTACTATTCTGCAGTCGCCATACTCAGTGGAATTCTACCACCCCTTCTCTTCTTTGTTTCAATTTTAGAGAGCAACGAAAACAGAAATCGGGGGGAGTCACATATTGATGGCTAGCAACGGCTTAATTGCCACGGCTCCATTCATGCAAAGCTAAATTGACGCCATAAATCGGCGTCATGCAAGCCGCTTAACCAGTTTCCATCGCGAGCAGACGAAGACTGGACATGAATTGACTTGCCGAAGAAATTTTATGCATGCTCGCGATGGCCCCGGCCAGATGTTGAACAATTTCCATCTGGTCGGGGTCGTCTCATACAACGCGAGCAACCACTGTGCATATCACACCAACCAAGCACAATTTGCTTGAGTCGGCATTGGCTCTGGCTGCAAAAGGGTTCTGTGTTTTTCCCGTCTTAGGAAAACGCCCTAGAGTCAAAGCCTTTAAATCAGTTGCGACTACTGATTCAAGGAAGCTGACGAAGTGGTGGCACAAATGGCCCGATGCGAATGTTGGAATAAGTCTAAAGGGACTGGTGGCGATCGACATTGATGGCGTAGCCGGAAATGCAAACTTGTTTCGCCTCGGACGACTGCCAAACACTGCCAGGTTCGAAAGCGGGCGAGGGAAAGACCACTACCATCTGATCTACCGCTTACCCACAGGAATTCAACTCAAGAACAAGCCACTAGCCAAGTATTCTGGATTCGAATTGCTCACAAGTATTGATATCAAGACCTACGGTGGCTTCGTCGTCGGTCCTGGATCGATTCACAGTTCCGGTAAGGTCTACACTTGGACGAATGAGCCTTGTTGCTACACCGACCTTCCATTTATCCCAAGCTGGTTGATCCAATGTTTAGAGCTTGGGGTTCCTGGATGGAGATGTCAAGACCTTCAGCAAACGTCGCGAACACAAACAGCACCAGCTTCGGTGGTCAATGTTGAGAAAAAGACGTCACACTTGCGGAGAGAGTTTTCAGAACGCATCAAGCTAAAAGGGAAACCGAAGTCGGATTATCATTTCTATCTGAATCTATGTCTCTCAAGATTCCCGATCACTCGTCATGGCCAGCGTCATGATCGGATGCTACATGCCATGGCCCATTTGTCCAATTGTGGTCTCGATGTCGAGCTAACCCGTGAGATCCTTCGTTCATGGTTGCGAATTCAGCGGAACGCGTTCTCTTCAACCGTACCGGAGGCATTCAGTGAACTCGAATGCGTGTTGAAGAGCACGTTTGAGAGTGGATTTATCAACCACCTGCATCGCCAAGGACGGGCCAAGTTGGTCCTACCTCCAGTTGAACTAGCGATACTTAAAAGCGACTTTTCAAAACAGCAGGAATTCTATTTTGCAGAAGCACTCTTAGTCGTGGCGAGGCGAGAGTCAACAGAACACTTTAAGATCACAGACGCTCAGATAATGGACCTAATTCTAGATCGGCACGGAATAAAATTGCATCGCCAGCAATACTATCGAATCAAGGCACGGTTCATCTCGATGGGCGAGAAGGTTGCTTCCAGAATTGAGCTTGCCACATGCATCCAAGTCGGAGAGCGTCGGCTTGCATCTGGCCAAGCAACACCGTCGATTTATCGTTTGACGGGATTGAGCGACATTCTTGCTCGAGGATCATCGTCAGGCACTGATAAGTTCTCAAGAAGTGTTCACGGCTGTGATCATGAAGAGGACAACTAGATTCCCTTACGTGCATGGGTTGTGGTGGGGATAACGTGCGAGAATCGTTCCAACAGCTAATTCAACTGCAGACGACAATTGGGCAGAGACGATCGGAAACGATCTAGTGCATTCTTGGAAAAATCCACATTTGCCTTACTGAACACAACTACTTCCAATTGTTTGCATTCGGACAGCGAAGCTAGGGCCTTGTCACCATAGTTTGTCCCTTCAAGCGATAGGTGGGTCAGGCTGGGCAACTTTGCAATTTCTTCCAGTTGGCCATGTGTGATTCCGGACCAACCGATGTTGAAGCGTCGCAAATGAACGAGTTTCAAAATTGACTTTACGGAGCTATCGTCAACTGCTTTTGTTACGTTCATACCGAGGTATCTCAGATTCGGCAACTTATCGCATAGAGCCGTGAACCCGCTCGGCGAAAGATTTGAACCCCAGGCCGCAAAATGGGTTACGCTGTCCAGAGTACCTAGAGAGCCAAGCTGACTTTTCGGAAACTCCGCGTTGGCAAAATTAACATTGGTTAGATCAGGTAGGCTATTGAGGGCACCCAACTTCTTTTCTGTAAGCCTACAGCCATAGAAACTTACCAACTCGATCCTCCCATCAGCATCCTGCTGGACTTTTACTGCAGCTACATCCTCCGAATTGAGTAGTTCCAAACTACGAACTACTTCACCTCCACGACCGGGAAGCTCGCGTGATTCTTTTTCCGGTGTCTGGGGAGCGGCTGGCTCGATTTTGATGTCCGACGCCGCAGCGGCTGTGTCGAGGTAAGCATGCTGGATTCTAAGAAATTTAAAATCTGAAAGGGGTTTTAAGAAATCATTTATTCGAGCTAGATCAGACTCGGCAAGGAGCGGGGGGTTTTTCTGGGTGCCACTCAGGTCCGCTGCAGCTTGCTGTACACGTTCGAGGTAGTCGATGACCAACTCGACCGATGAGCCGACATCTTCTTCCAAAATGGATTTGAATGCGTAGGCCCGTCCCGTAAGCGAATCGAGCTTGTCTTTAACTTCGTTGTAGATGGCTGCTTTCTTGTGATGCTGTTCCCGCATGCTCTCGATTTGTGGCAGATCTCTATAGTATTTCAGCATCATTTCGGGCACACGATATTTTTCGACTGGCTTAAGCTGAACTAAAACTGTCGCCTCATTGCCTTGAAATTCGAACATCCCGGTGATTAGAACCACATTCGGGGAAAATGGTCCAATGTTCCTAACATAGTACTGCTTTACTGACTCGGGTATTTCAATGACTTGGTTGTTAATGAAATAGTTGATGCCTTCTATCCGGTGGGTTTTCCCAACAATTAGGGTTCCACGCGGTTCGGGTTTATTAGGGATATGGCTTTGTGTTGGCATTTCGATGCCAATCTCAGTAGGGTCCATCGGCAACCCTGGCAGATTCACAGATTCGATACTCGCCCGCACAGTTCTTTGTGCCTCTCTCGCGGCAACTGCGAGAGAAGTTTCAGTGGTGCGTTTCAAGTTGTAGTAGAGTTCCTCCGATTGTTCTTGCTGCTCCTGGGCTTGTTCAAGTTGCTCGTGCAAATCCTCGCACGCCTGGAGTCGAGTTGCAACAAATTCCAGCTCTTTTAAGAGTTTATCAAGGGTGGCATCAAATGCCTTCTGTTCGAGTGCCAGTTTTTGACGAGTCTGCTCATCTTGGCTCCAAGCTCGGGAAAGATTCTCTCTAATATAGGACTGATAGATCGCGGAGTTTCTCTTGCCATCCGAACTGTCAAATCTACCGCTCAGCACTTCATCGCGAATTGCGGCATCCCTTTCTTGCTTTGAGGCATATTCCTTTCCGACCCGATCAGTAAAGGCAAGGCTGCTTTTGGGTTTCTTCGCTCTATGATCCCCAATTCGCACGCCTAGACCATCACTAGACTGCGTATCAATCGCGATGAGTTTTTGCAGGGCTTGTTGCAGTTCTCCGTGGATGGTTGAAAGCGAACCTACTCGGTCACTTAACCGCCCTTGAGCATCACGCATCCGAAGACGCTCCGATACTTGCCGAATTAATTGGATGCTTTCTGAAGTAGGTGATACCTGATTCCCGGGTGAGTCGCCTTGTGGACCTTCCCTGACTGAGTTCAGGAAGTCGTCTAAAATCCCCTGCAGGAACTCAGCAGAACGTACCGAGGAGATCTTGTAAGCTTCTTGAAGCTGATCACTCTGATTCCTCAGGGCAATGAGGCTTTTATATCCGAGATCCTCCCGTACCAAATGCCTAGCAACATCGTCGTACTCCGAGGGAATCTCCCAGCTGCCCACAACCTGCCAAGCGTTCTGCTCATAGGCTTCGAGGGATTGTGCTGCCGACACCAAGTTACTCCCACCGCTAAAACGTTTCTCTGCATCCAGTTTTTTAGGTGGAAGTTTCAATAAGTTGATTTGTCGAAGTGCCGCCGTACCGAGCAGAAGAAACACCGCCACCATGACTATGCGACTAACAAGCTTTATTGCCGAATTCGTTTTAGTAGGGGCTTCGATCATTTCTTCCATCTTCAAGTAAATCGCTTTTTGTTTTTCATTAAATCACAGGGAAAAAGCCCGTACAATTCCCCGAGCGAGGTGTGTTTGACGGGCGTAATCCCGAGCCACATACACCTATCGCAAGCGTCTGTCAGATTTTTTGGGGACGGCAGAAGTGCGACTCTAGTCCGCTTCGAGAAGGACACGAAAACCGTTGATGGCCCATTGGCTTTCCGGTGGATGTCGCCAGCGATTGAAAGAAGTAGTCCACCATTCCGAGTTGTCGAAGCAACCACCACGCACGATTCGATGCGTACCACTCTCTGGTCCCGTCGGATCGACGGTAGGTGATGTGCTGTAGTAGTCCTCAGCAAACCAATCTGAGCACCATTCGTGCACATTGCCGTGCATGTCGTACAAACCGAACGCATTTGCGGGATGTTGAGCGACGAGTTGTGCATAGCCTTGCTCCCCATCTCTGGTGTTATCAATTAGCCACACATTGCTAACCACCGAGGCGTTTCCAAAGCTGAACCGAGTTGTTGTGTCGGCCCGACAGGCATATTCCCATTCCGCCTCAGTCGGCAAGCGGTAACGCTTACCTTCCAGTCGCGAAAGCCGTTCGCAGAAATTGACGGCATCCTGCCAGGTAATGTAGCTGGCCGGATACTTGCCTCCCAATTTCACTTGCTTTTTGTTTTCACCAACCCAAGGGGTCGTCTCCATGACATCGAACCATTGCTTCTGCGTTACTTCCGTCGTGCCGAGATAGAAGCCCTTCGAAACTTCAACTCGATGCAGCGGCAGATCTTTCTTGAAGTAGTCCCGAGGATGACTGTCCCAAGCGAATTTTGACAATTCATCGGCAGTAAAGGAGCTACCCATATCGAACTCACCGGGGGAAATCCAAACAAACTGCATCCCCACGCTATTCGTCAATGACGATTTCGCTTCGCCAGTAAGTGTGTTTGGTTCTTTACCTGATTCTTGGAGCAAATTGGGAAGCAAAGTACTAA
>JBGSJT010000227.1:0-15029 GCA_041741715.1 Pirellulaceae bacterium
GAACCCACTCCCGACGCTCTTCCCACACCGATTCCTCAACACGACCAGACATAGACACGATTCCTTCACACGAGTTGGAAATTCAAAACCAACCCATGAAACTAACCGACCCGTCAAGACTGCCTAACCCGGACGCTTACCTGTGAACCACGGAATTCCGTGAATGCAAAGAGTTCCGTCAGCAGTCGCAGCGCTAAGGTCATACCGCACAGTTTGATTTTTAGCCAAATAAAAGAGAGTCTGGAGGATTCCGGCAAGAACCGCTATCAGCTCGACGCGATAGCGAGTGGGCCGCCAGCTTGCCGGAAATCGTTTACCGCAAATTCGGTAGTCAGGCGACCCACTCGCTGACGCGTCGAGCTGATAGGGAGATCGCTAGTTTAGCCCATGTTGCGCGGCGTGACGTGACGATAGTAGAGGAGAGCGGAGATTGATTTGGAATCCTGAATCTTCCCCTCTGCTAGTAGATCATCGAGCTGCGCGGGAGTGACAAGGAAATTCTCAATCTGTTCACCAGCCTCACGCGCTGGAGGCCCGGCAGTCAATTGTTTAGCGACGAAAGCGTACATCCGTTCGTCGAGAATCCCTGGAGACATGTAGAATTCCAGCAAGGGAGTGATGCAGTCCGCGATGAATCCAGTTTCCTCGATCAATTCGCGGTGGGCAGTCTCAATGGGTGGCTCTCCAGGCTCGAGTGTACCAGCGGGGAGTTCCAGCAACTCGCGGTCGACGGCCACGCGGTAATTGCGGATCAAGCAAATGCGGCCATCGTCCAAGACCGGCACGATGACGACTGCTCCCGCATGCCGCACTACTTCGCGTGTAAAATTGCGGCCATCTGTGAAACGCTGAGTCACCCGTTGTACGCTAAAGCGTTTGGCGGTGAGTAGCGTTTCCACGTCTAGATCAAACTCTCGCCTGTTCAAGGTTTGTTGCTCAATGTTTATGGCTCAAAATTGCAGCGTAGCATCGTGCGGAAAACAACTGTCGCGCCTTAAGCGTAGCTGCTGTCGCCAGACGGCAAGGGAGTCGACGTTCTGGCGAACGTAGCTACAAAAGCTATTTCCCGCTCGATGTTCAATGGTTCAGCCCGCCAGGCGGCGATTGCTTTCGAGTGGCACGAGCTCGTCGCTCTGTGCGCGGTGTCGCAACTGCATCAGGTAAGCGTCTTCGGTGGTGTCTTCATAGAAGTCACGTAGTACCGAAATAGCTCTAAAGCCAAGTTGCTTGAAGAATAGCTGAGCCGCCAAGTTGGTCTCACGCACTTCGAGTGTGATACGATTGCGGCGATCCTGCGACAGTTTGCTCGATAGCTTTTCAACCATCGAAGCCCCCACGCCGTGACGGCGCGTAGCCGGTGCCACACAAAAGTTGAGCAAGTGAAGACGATTCTTGTGGAGTTCGTAAATCATGAACCCGACCACTTCGTCATCGCGTTCGGCTACCATGCCGATGCAATTGCGTTGACGCAAGCAGCGAATAAATTCCTCTTCGCTCCACGGAAATTCAAAGCTCGCTTCCTCGATGGACAGCACCGAGGGCATGTCTCTGCGAATCATCCAGCGAATATGAACACAGGATTTACTGCTTTCCGCCAGGGCCATGTGGGTTCCTCCGCAAGGTTTCGATTGCAGCTAATGTAATTCAGAAGGGATACCGCGAGCCAATTGGCGCACGTCGAATGTGATGGTGGGATCGTAGCAAATCCGCGTCTCATCGCCAATACAGAAAAGTTTCAAGCGTGAGATTTTTGTCGAGCAATGCGGCGACCTGTGCGAAGTGCCCACCACCCGCTAGTGAAGGTGGGTGAATTCTTCGTGAACCTCAAGACGCTAGCTGTGGGCTACTTTGCCTTAGAATCGTACGGAGAATAACTGTCGTAGCTACTTTCGCCAGAACGTAAACGCCCTGCGGTCTAGCGACCGCAGCTACGATTCAGAAGCGACAGTTATTGATCGCTCGACGCTTAGCGGGAGTCGCCAAACTTCGGTTCTTGCAGACTGAAGTCTGGCGACTCCAAATACGATAGGTTCCTGCAGTCTGTGGCGCTGCTCAGGTTTCAAACAGGAGCAAACAAAGCCAAGAAAAAAGGAAACGGAGGTGTTTGCTCCGTTTCCTCTATTAGCTCCTGTTCTTACATGCCACAACAGTGGCTAGCAGATCATTATTCGAGGATCATATCGTCGACGCTGTGATTGGATGGGATCATCGGCAGTACGTGCTCTTGATAGGGAACGCTAACATCGAGCACGAATGGGCCGGGATAGCTGATCATCTCTTCCAAGGCGCCGCGCAAGTCTTTCTTCTTGCTGATCGTCGCCGCACCGCACCCATAACCTTTGGCAATCTGCACAAAGTCCGGGTAGCGCTCACACACGGTGGCATGGCGGTCGGTAACGCCGATACCGCTGGCTTCTTCGTGATCGATGGGACCGAGGTAGGTATGGGCGCGATTGCTACCCATGAAGCGATCTTCCCACTGGACCACCATCCCCAAGTGCTGGTTGTTGAGCAGTAGCACCTTGACCGGCAGCTTTTCGCAATACAAAGTTGCCAGTTCCTGGATATTCATTTGGAAACTACCGTCACCGTCTATGTCGACCACCAGCGCATCGGGATGTGCGGCTTGAACCCCCATCGCGGCGGGGAGACCGAAGCCCATCGTCCCCAGACCCGATGAACTGAGCCAGCGGCGTGGCTGACGGAACTTATAGAATTGCGCAGCCCACATTTGATGCTGCCCAACTCCAACGGTAATAAAGGTCTCTCGATCTTGCGTCAGATTTGAAAGCTCACGAATCGCATGTTGCTGCAAAATACCATCGTAGGCTTCATCGTACTTGAAGGGATGCTTTTTCTTGAGATCCAAGCAATGCGTGACCCACTCCGAGATATCGTCTGGGGCCTCGACGATTTTGTTCAATGCGCGCAGCGCGTACTTGATATCACTGCAGACCGAAATGTGAGCCACTTTGTTCTTGTTCAGTTCCGATGCGTCGATGTCGACGTGAATGATCTTGGCATTCTTGGCAAAGGCTTCGAGCTTGCCTGTCACACGATCGTCAAATCGTACGCCCAGGGCAATCAGCAAATCGCAATCCTTCACCGCGTAGTTGGCGTAGGCCGAACCGTGCATGCCCAGCATGTCGAGCGATAGCGGAGCATCATTGGGATACAGCCCCAGTCCCATGACAGTCATCGTGGTGGGGATGCCGGTTTTCTTGATCAGCTCACGCAACTCCACAGAGGAGTCGGAAGAGATAAGACCCCCACCGCAATAAATGATGGGACGCCGCGAGTGTTTGATGGCTGCCGCAATTTGACGAATTTGCTCCGGCTGTGCAGCGGGGGTTTTAACCTTGTAGCCCGGCAGGTCCATCGGCTCGTCCCAATCGACCACGCACTTGGCGAGCTGCACGTCCTTGGGCATGTCAACCAGCACCGGACCTTGTCTGCCGGTGGTGGCGATATGAAACGCTTCCTTCATTACCCGCGCGACATCTTCGACCCGAGTTACCAAGTAATGATGCTTGGTAATACTGCGACAAACCTCGACCATTGGTGTCTCCTGGAACGCGTCGGTACCAATCACCCCAGTCGGAACTTGGCCAGTGATGGCAATCAACGGGATGCTGTCGAGTTTGGCATCGGCAATGGCGGTCACCAGATTCGTGGCGCCCGGTCCGCTCGTGGCCATCACAACCGCAGCTTTACCGGTGCTGCGGGCGATCCCCTGAGCGGCAAAACCGCCTCCCTGCTCATGTCGCGGGAGAATCGTGCGCAACTTCTGGCTGTATTGAGTCAGGGATTGGTGCATAGGCATACTGCAGCCACCTGGATAAGCGAAGACGACATCCACTCCGTGGTCCACTAGCGATTTAACCAGGATATCTGCCCCTGACATCACTTCGGTCGCACGTTTTGTTTCAGCCGTAGCCATTTCTCGATTCTCCTAAAATTCAGTCCCATTGGAACATTTGTCGTAAGCCCTTAAGAATAAGGGAATAATGTGTAAAACTCAACGCTTAATTCCCCCGCTTAGCGCGCAAATGTTGTCCCCCTGGCCGGATAATTGGAGCTACTGATGTTACGTGAATGCTTGGCCGTGGCCGCCGGTGGGGCGCTTGGATCGCTGGGCCGCTACGCTTTACTGCTGCTATTTTCACTTTTGGGCGGCGCATGGCTCCCCATCGCCACATTGGTCGCCAACGCTGTCGGTTGCTTCGCCATCGGCTGGGTGGCTCAATGGGCCGTCCAGCAAGAAATGACGAATCACTGGACTGTTGTCGGTGTCCGAGTTGGACTGTTGGGTGGTCTAACCACTTTCAGTTCATTCGCGCTCGATATCCTGCGTCTTTGGCAAACCGACCGAGCCGGTTTATCAACTATGCTCGCCGTGGCCCACATCGCCCTAGGAATCACCTGCGTGGCGTTAGGGATGTGGCTGGCCAGACCAGCGTTAACATAGTCGTGAACTCGCTGGAAAATATCAGCTCGACGCGCCAGCGGGTGGGGCGCCTAGTTGATGGGGGCTCGACATGCGACTACCGACAGCACCGGACGCCACTCACTGGCGCTAGGAGCCGGTAGTGCCGCTAATTTATAGCAAACTGGCGCGCATCTATTGAAAATAGGGTGCCCACTAGGACACCCTTTTTGAGAGGATTCGATTAAAAGCTGCACAACAAGCTTAACGGCAGTTGCCGCAGCTCGAGCGGTTCGATCTGGCTTGTTGCAGCCTGTGGAATAAACCTACTCGACCGCTACCGCAACACGATGCGGCTGGTTCACAGCAGCTTGGAGCTGGTTCGCAGCACGCGACTGGAGCTGGTTCGCAGCAGGCTACAGGAGCTGGTTCGCAACACGCGACGGGAGCTGGTTCGCAGCACGATGGGGCTGGTGCACAGGACGAAGCGCCACAAGACGAACGGCCACCGAAAAGCTTCGATAGGCAACCCGCCTCAGCAACCGAGGACGATACCAAAACAGCAGACAAACATAGACTGAACAGGAAGGGCTTGTTCACAACAAATCTCCGAGGAACCAAAGTGAGAATGGGGTACTTGGGTAGATTGTAATGCTAGCTAATCTGCGGTCAATAGATGATTGGAAAAACGAGAGAATGGTGACGGGGAAGGGATGCCATCCCCTCTTGGTGGTGGTGCTTAGAGCTTGGGGATGGGACGTTTGGGTTGCGGAGGGGGGAGCATCCGAGCTTGATCGTCCTGTGGGGGACGGGGGGGATTGTTGTTCCCAGGACGGCTGTCGGTCGATGGTGGATTGAGGTCGGTAAAGTCTTCGATCCATTTCCAACCCACGGGATTTTGCAGCTCTTTATCGGCGAGCAGTCCCCAGGGAGTCCCCTGATGCTGCTTTGCCACGCCGCTGAGCAATTCTCGGGCTTGCTCTCCTTCCTTCTCTAAGCGGCTCCCGACGCTGATTTCTGTGGAGGGTTGCAGGACCCAAGTATTGTTTTTCTGATTCTCAAAATTCATGCCGCGTTTAGCCTTAGCTAACATGGCGTTGTAGCCCTCGGCGCGAACTTTGTGGGCTAGTACTGTGGCCAGCGCCAAATCGAAACCGGCAATCCACCGCGGAGAAATCTCCCGGTCGCGATGAGTCTCACCTGCACGCAATATTTCGGCCAATTGTGCCAGTTGAGGTTCGAGCCGCGCGGATTGTTGTTGGGCCGCAGAGAGTGCGTTGGCCAAGCTCGCATCGTCACGCTTGACGAAACGCAACGTGGGATTCTGTAGTGTATCGACACGCGGCAACTGCGCGGCTTGCACCAGTACTTGTCTCAGTGGGCTATCCGTTACGCGCCGCATATAGTCTTCGCTGGAGACGTAGTCGGGGCGATACTTGCCCATGGTTTCTGGATCGAAAAAGTACTCCAGTTTTGATGCAAAGGGGCTGATCTCTCCTTGTCGCACGCGGGCTCCAACACGGCGATTGGGATGAACCGTAAAGTAGATGCCCCCCGTCTCGTAAGTCAAGCGGCTGAGGGCGTAGGGACCGAAGCCAGAGTCGATGACTGGTTCCATGGCAAAATCGTCGCGAAAACCTAAGCGGACGCGCTCCGGCAGAATCGATTCGGGTCCTTGATCGACTTCTGCCCATTGCGGCGACTGATCGAACTTCGGGTCAGGATCGACATACTTCACATAAGTCACGTCCCGTCCAAATGGTGCAGGAACGCCGATCACGTAGACTGGAATGGCATACTTGCGACACTCCTTGATGGTGGCGTCGAGTCCATTGGCGTCATCACCGCGTTCGTCCGTAACAGCGATGAACAGCACGTTTCGCTCACCCGCCTGGCCACCCCGTGGAAGGCGATAGCTCTTGTACTTTTCCACCCCTTTATACAGAGCCGTGAAGACCCGTTCCACTCCCGAATCATCTTGCTGCACGGCGTCGATCGCTTGGCGAATTTGGTCGATGTCAGCCGTGGGTTTGGCCGTTAGGAGCTGCACCTTATCGCCAAAAGCAAAGATGCTGGTCAACAATGGTTCATCCTTCGACGAGCGGCCTCGCTGCTCCTCTTTCGAACGGGTGACAATCCCCAGCTCTTCGTAGATGCGGTCAAAGCGATCGCGAATTTCTTGACGACGGCGTTGCAGGCTCCCCGATTGATCGAAGAACCACACAACCAGTGTTGGACGCTCTTCCATCGCGCGCAGGATTTCAAACGTTACGCGGTCGACGGCGCCATCGGTTCCAGTAGTTCCCACCCCTGTCATCCCCTTGACCACCGTGTCGCTACGGACCAATCCCACAGCTTGTTGCAGCGCGTTGCTCAGATCGTAAGTGGCGTTGAGTGTAGGAGGATCGATAGAGGGGGCAGGAATCTCTGACAATTCGGCTAGGACCGGAGCCGTGCTGAGTGCCATGCCGCCATCGAAGACACTATTCGCCCCCACTTCCGTGGACGGCTCTTCAGCAATGGCGATGTGTTCGATGAGCGTAAATTCTTCGTCCGAGATGGGCGTTGTCGGTTTGAACGAAAAGGTTTCCGGCGACGATACGACGATGGGTACGACGGCCAGTGCCAGTATCAGCACGACATGAAAGGCCATGCTAACTAAGAATGCTTCCGAATTGCCATCGAACCATGCCGAACTCGGAGCGTCCATGGGCGGAGGCGAAACGAGCCCAGTCTCGTCAAAATCTAGCTCGCTATCCAACTCGGCGATGGACTTCGGTTTGAGCATATAGGATGCAGTTCCTGGTTTGACTAATGTCGTGGATCGCTCTGCGGTCCAGCGATTTATTTACCACCCTGGACTAATCTACGATCCAAGCGACTGATCGCGGAGCGATCAGCGACAATAGCACATCCTTAGATTGCCCGACCCGATTTCCATTCTATTGGAACTGCGGAGGGAAATCGACAACGAATTGCTTGGTTTGTCGTGTCTTAGCAAGAGAAAAGCGAATTCGCAGCCAGAAAGTACCAAAGTGTGGCCCCCGTACGTCAGGCTTTCTTGCCTGACATTGGGCAAATCAAAGGTGTAATTGCACTACTCTCACTCGTCTCCACTGGGGAGATCCGTGGTTGTCCCAATTTATTACTGCGAGCGCTCAAGATATCCGTTGGCGCTTCCAACTGAACCACTTCGACAACACTGGCTAGGCCAGTGCCACCCACTCCATCACTCGTTTCCTCTGGGTACACCAGTGGTTGTCCAAATTCATTACTGCGAGCGCTCAAGTCATCCATTGGCGCTCCCTGCTGAAACCCTTCGACAACACTGGCCATGCCAGTGCCACCCACTCCTTCACTGCTTCACTTCTTCACTCCTTCACTCTGCTCACCTTCCTGACCGAAAATCAAGAACGGAAAGCCAAGACTCGCGGGAGCGGCTTGATTGTAGATGTAGTCGGCGTCGAGCGCCTTGCCGATGCGCTGACTGGCTTCGTACAAGTGGGCCTTGGAATAGGGGTCTAGGGATTTGTCTCCTGCCTCCAGATCCTTGTCGATCTCGCTCTGCAAATCGCGGAGTTCCATGACGCATAGATTTGAAATAGCTTTGTAGGCCGCCGACGAACCGTTGCCGGGCAAAGTCAAATCGATCAACCGCTCCATATGTTCGCGTTGCAGATTGCGCCGCAAGCTACTGATCATCGGTGAACGAGCGGAAAACTTCTTGCTCATGTCACCGTCGAGTTCACTCCAGATCTCACTTTTAATCGACGCCAACAATTCGGGGAGCGTGAAGGCATCTTTATCGGCCGGGATACGGAATTCATTGTCGTAAACGCGACGCAGCGTGGTCGAATTCATGAGTAGCGTCAGGGTCGAAGCCTGCATCGACAGAATG
Organism: Pirellulaceae bacterium; assembly: GCA_041741715.1. Taxonomy (GTDB): domain Bacteria; phylum Planctomycetota; class Planctomycetia; order Pirellulales; family Pirellulaceae; genus Aureliella. The sequence goes on from JBGSJT010000227.1 coordinate 8,325, forward strand.
CGATCATGGACGGGCCAAGCGGGATCGCCGCCACCGAAGCCGTTCATGAAATCCTTAGTGAGTCGCGCCAGCAACTCAGGCGAAAGCGCATAGGCTTCATCGCGAAAAGTCGTCTCCAGCACAAAGGCTAATGCTTCGCGCTGACGATCGGCGGATACAACTTCAATGGGTAAGCGTTCTTTGGGATCTCCCTTTTTGTCGCGATTGACGTGGGAGCCTCCGATCCAATTGGCCATCATGCTGGTGTTCTTCATCTGCAGATTGAGGGTCAATTCAAAGCCTTCCCGGGCCTTGGTCCAACTATCGCCTGGTTTGACATAATCAGTCATTAACTTCTTGCGGAAGCGTTCGACCAGACGAGCTTGCTCTTTGGCGTAATTGATTGGATCGGAGCCGAAGTCATAGCGCCGCGCCAAGGGGTCGGGACCGGTGGTGTCTTCGTCGGTTGCAAACTGCAATTCAGGTTCACTGACTCGCGCCAGAATCTTCTTCAAATCTTTTTCAAATGTATAACCGTACTCAATGGCCCACATGTCATAGGGGCCCAAGTCGATCATGGCAAAGTCACCTTGCAGATCTCCTTCGGCGATGCGCAAGTTGATCGGCAAGTAGTCCATGACCGAGCCCGCGAAGGCCTTGTTCGCTTTGACATCACCGCTATTGATTTCCTTCAGCGAATAAATACTACTCGCCTTAAAATTATGACGAAGGCCGAGTGTATGTCCCACTTCATGCGCGACGAGATCGGCCAGCAGTGGTCCGATGAACGATTCGGGCATGCCATCCAACATCGATTCTTCAGATTTTTTTTCCGCGGGTTTTTTATCTTCACTCTTAGCATCCTCTTTTTCGGCTGACTTGTCTGCCGTTTGGTCCTTATCTTCTTTCTTACCCTCTTTGTCTTGGTCGTCCTTGGACTTGTCATCATCCAGCAGCGCGTTGGGGCCCATGGCAAGAATCATCCGCATGATCGATGTATCGAGACGACGTCCAGTAGCGGCCAAGCACATGCCGTTGACTTGACTGGTGCGTCCCACCAAACCATCAAGTGGATTATCCCCCATCAACTTGGTGCTCCAGTCGATGGCGGCCAAACCATTGGCTCGTTCGGCTTGTTTGGCCCGAAGCTGGCCGATGACCCGCTGACGTTGGCTCGGCTCAGCAAAGCGAACACGCGGATCCCAGTTGGGATGGTCATCCAACCAACTCAATGTCTCAGGGCTCATCCCTTCCATGGCTAGAAGTGGCATGTAGTCAGCATAGCCTTCGTTGAAGTAGCGAATCCAGCCGTCGGTCAAGACGATGTCGGCATCCAGAATCTGTCCTGTCTCAGGATGCACGCGACTGGGGCCGATGGCGGTCCCCACATTATTGTTGAGCCAGCGCACAAAGTTGTAGCGTACGTCTTCCGGATCCTTTTCCATGTTTTCACGCGTCGATTTGTCTTGATAGACAACCTCGATGGCGTCCGAGATGCCAACTTTCTCAAAGGCTTCGTTCCAGAACAGAATCCCCTGCTTGACCCACCGCCGATAGCGTACCGGAGTGGTGTGTTCGATGTAAAACTTGATCGGCTCAACGGGGGGGGAAATTTTTAGCGAAGGATCGCGCTTTTGCAAATGCCAACGATTAATGTAATGGATGTCGACTTCGTCTCGCTTGTACTTGCCGTAGTCCGAATAGCTGGTCGTGAAGTAGCCAATGCGTTGATCAGCCACGCGTGGCGTGTAGCCCGTATTCTGTGGGATCTCGCTGATCGAGTAGTACAGTGTTTGCAAGTTGCCGCGGCTATTGGGGAGTTCAAACGCCAGTTCGATGTTCTGTGGAAAGGCTTTGGATTTGACGATCTTGGCCAGTTTAGGATTGCTGCTCCGTCCATCGCCGCCAAAAAAAACCGACGCGTTGGCGACGAGCAGTTGATCGCCGTCGATGACCGGTCCTCCGCGCGGCGAGAGCGTCAGGATCGGCATGTCCAATAGTACTTTGCCAGTGAACAAGCGATCGACCGAATCTTTCGATTCCTTGTCGCCGCCAGAGCGGATCTGCATGTTGGGGGCAATCAGCGCCAGTCGCTTGTTGTATTCGCGCCACTGCACATAAAAATCACCCGCTTGCAGTCCGGCAAAAATCTGGCCGCTGGCTACCGTGAGTCCAATGAAGTAATTCTTGGTGGCGTAGTTCTTAGGCAACTCGATCAGCAGTTCCCCTTCATCCTCCTTAACATACAACGTATACAATGTCGAAGTTTCGTCACCCGGCGGCTCAATCTTCTTATAGCCCTCGATGACTTTGTCAAACGCTGGGTACTCGGCCGCGTGAGTGGTGGCAGGGCTACCGAGTGCCAATGTGAATATACCACCCGCGCACAATACTGCTAACGATCGCCATGCCATGGGCTTATGACCTCTAACTAAACGAAAGGGAAGTTGGGCTTTTGATACCGACGGTAGGCACCTCTGGCTATCTCCATGCTAGTCCTCACTTCCATCCGGAGACGCTTTGACGCCGCTGGTCATGTTGCCGTAACAGAGAAACCAGGTGGGCTGTGAGGAATGTGCGGCTTGGCGCGAGAGCACAGGCTAGGTGAACCTCTTGGTATGATACCCAGAAATCCGCTTGGTCGCTACAAAATTGCCTGTTAGGTGGAAAAGAGTTTTTGGACGGCGGATTAGGTTTCTCTGTGGGGCTTCTGGGAACTATCTTTTTGCCGCACATTTTTTTGTCGGAGTCCTCTAGTCCTGCTGGCAACTACTGAGCCGCATTGAAGTCGATATTCGCTCTCGGACAGCCACCCAATTTCCGACAAAAAAATGTGCGGCAAAAAGATGTGCCCCTCGCTTGTCGCCGATCGTTCTCGCGATCCGTGCTGTTCACGAATGGCATAGCGGTAGCGTCAACCCAACGGGAAGCGCGAAAGCGACTGACCGGTGGAGCGGTCAGCGACTATCGAATGAGGTTACGAAAAAAGGTGGCGAAGTCTCGCTTGCCGAGTCCTCGCCACCTCTTAATTTTCAACACTCGCGTGCAGGTTTACTTCTGCGCTTTGAGCACAGCTTGAGCGGCAGCCAGGCGCGCGATCGGTACACGGAAAGGCGAACAACTGACATAGTCCAAGCCCACGTTGTGACAGAACCAAATCGAAGCTGGATCGCCACCATGCTCGCCGCAAATCCCCAGCTTAATGTCACTCTTGACGCTGCGTCCCTTCTTCACTGCCATGTCGATCAACTGTCCCACGCCGGTTGTGTCGAGCGATTGGAAGGGATCGATTGGCAGAATCTCTTGATTGAGATAATCGGGTAGGAACGAATTGATGTCGTCGCGACTGAAGCCAAACGTCATTTGCGTCAAGTCGTTGGTGCCAAAGCTGAAGAAGTCGGCTTGATTGGCAATTTGATCGGCGGTCAATGCGGCTCGAGGAACTTCGATCATCGTGCCGATCAGGATATCCAGCTTGCCGGTAAAGTTCTGAGCCTCTTTGACCGCTGCGATGGTTTCCTCGGTCTTGCGACGGAGCAATTTCAATTCGGTCTCAGCTCCCACCAATGGAATCATGATTTCCGGAATGGCGTTGATCTTCTTGTTCGTGCACTCAATAGCCGCTTCGACAATCGCGGTGACTTGCATTTCCAAGATTTCAGGATAGGTGACACTCAAGCGACAACCACGGTGACCGAGCATCGGATTGAACTCGTGCAACGAATCAACGCGGGCTTTGATCTCAGCCACATCGACCTTCAACTCCTTGGCCAACTCGGCTTGTCCCTTTTCATCGTGCGGCACGAATTCGTGCAACGGTGGATCGAGCAAACGAATGGTCACGGGAAGTCCATCCATAGCGGTGAAAATCCCGACGAAGTCTTCGCGTTGGAACGGCAGCAGTTTCGCCAATGCGGTTCGACGCGACTCTTCGTCTTTGGCCACGATCATTTGACGGATGGCCAAGGTGCGGGCCCCACCGAAGAACATGTGCTCGGTGCGGCACAGTCCGATACCTTGAGCTCCGAATTCTCGCGCTCGCTGGCTATCCTCAGGGGAATCGGCATTGGTGCGAACCTTGAGCGTGCGGTATTTATCAGCCCAGGTCATCAGTTTAGCGAAATCGCCCGACAGACTGGCTGGTTGCGTGGCCACTTCGCCGGAGGCCACTTCGCCCGACGTGCCATTGATACTCAGCGTATCACCTTCGCCGTAGGTCTTGCCATCGATTTTGGCAGTCTTGGTTTTGGCATCAATTACTACGCCTGCCGCACCCGCCACGCAACATCGTCCCCAACCTCGCGCTACCACAGCCGCGTGGCTAGTCATGCCACCGGTGCTAGTCAAAATTCCAGCGGCGGCGTGCATGCCGTCGACATCTTCAGGGCTGGTTTCCTTGCGAATCAAAATCACTTTTTCACCAGCCGTGGCCCGGGCCTTGGCATCTTCGGCGGTAAAAGCCAACTTGCCAACGGCAGCGCCTGGCGAAGCGGGGAGCCCCTTGGCGATCTTGACTACCTTCTCCCAAGCGGCCGGTTGGAAGCTTGGCAGTAGCAGTTGCGTCAGGTCGCCAGCGGGAACGCGGAGTACGGCAGCCTTCTCATCGATCAAACCCTCTTGGCACATTTCGCAAGCCAAGCGGACGGCAGCCATACCCGTCCGTTTGCCGTTGCGAGTTTGCAGCATGTACAGAGTCCCCTTTTCGATGGTGAACTCAATGTCTTGCATGTCCTTATAGTGCTTCTCTAGTTTGTCCTTGATGACCATCAGCTCATCATAAACTTTGCTGTTCCATTTGCTCATTTCTTCAGTTGGCTGCGGTGTACGAATACCAGCCACTACGTCTTCGCCTTGGGCATTGACCAAGAATTCGCCGAAGAATTTGTTCTCTCCCGTGTTCGGATTGCGAGTGAAGGCGACGCCGGTTCCCGAATCGTCCCCCATGTTGCCATAGACCATCGATTGGCAATTGACGGCGGTCCCGAGGAGTCCGCGAATATTCTCAATCTCGCGATACTTGACCGCTTTGTTCGTCATCCAACTCTTGAAGACCGCCTCAACAGCTTTGGAAAGTTGCTGCATCGGGTCTTGAGGAAAATCCTCGCCCGTGTGCTTCTTGTAAAGTGCCTTGTAAGCGTCGCACAATTCCTTGAGACCTTCCGCAGGGACATCGGTATCCTCTTGCGTCTTGTACTTCTTCTTAATCAGGTCAAAGGCTTCTTCAAAATGCTCGTGGTCGACGTTCATAACCACATCGCCGAACATATTGATCAATCGGCGATAGGCGTCGTAGGCGAAACGCTCGTTGCTGGTCGCCTTGGCCAAGCCAGCGGTCGAGACATCATTCAATCCCAAGTTCAGAATCGTGTTCATCATGCCGGGCATGGAGACTGCGGCACCCGAGCGAACCGACAACAAAAGTGGGTTCTTGTCATCACCGAACTTTTTCCCCAGTTCTGCTTCGAGCGTGGCTACGTTCTTCTTGACTTCTTCCATCAGCCCCGGAGGCATCTTTTGACCCGACTTGTAGTAGTCGCCGCAGACTTCGGTCGTGATCGTAAAGCCAGGGGGGACAGGGAGTCCAATCGAGGTCATATCGGCCAGATTAGCACCCTTGCCACCCAAGATTTGCTTGCTCACGCCGGTGCCTTCGGTGCGGGTTTTGCCGAAATAATAGATCATTTTCGTGGAACTGGACATTGTGTCTTACAAGCCTCCGAGGGTTCAATAAGTGGACTAAAAGCGTTAAACTGTCAGAGTTCAAATTGCGAGGGCTAATTGTGAACTCAACTTGCGAGTTACGTAGAGAGTCATAAATCCCATCCGGGCTTGACTTTACAGTGTAAAATGAGGTGCCGAGTGTAATGGTGGCATCCAAAATCGTCAATCGGGAGAGTAACCACGGGTAATTTCGAGTATTCTGGTATTGAACGAATTGGGACAAGTCCTGAGCTGGTTGGACCTGGCCAACCCGTAGAGAATCTGAGCACATCGCTCGGACCCGAAGTTGCGTTGCCCACCATATCGAAGTAACTGGAGTCGACATCAAGAAAAACCTTCCGCTGCGATTCGAATTGACAGGCAGCTCTAGAAATCCCATGGCATAATTCCATTGGGTAGACACCGTTCCACTGGGTAACACCCAGGCGAGTTGAATTCATTACTGCGAGCGCCTAGTAAATCACCTGTAGTTCTCACGTCACCTCCTTCGACATCACTGGCCCTGCCAGTGCCACCCCACCACCCCACCTCCCGCCTTCCGAACCACCCCACCATGACTCAAACGCGCAACGATGCTCGGCTGATCTCTCCTGCCTACTCCCCGCCCTTCTGGAGTCGCCTCATGGCTGGACTGTTTCGTGTAGCGCTGCCAACGGCAGTGTTGGCGATGGGAGTCGTAGCCTATTTAAAACTGTCCGTAGAGCCAGAGGAGGAGAAGAAGGAACCAGCTGAAAAGCAAGTGTTGCGGACTAGCGTCATGGAATTGTCGGTTACCGATTACCCGGTAGTCGTCAAGACCAACGGTGTGGTGCAGTCGCACAATGAAGTGATGCTCAGCGCGCAGGTCTCGGGACAGATCGTCAAGCTCAGTCCGACGTTCGAAGTGGGCGCATACTTTTCCGCTGGCGATGTGCTGGTGGAGCTCGATGACAGCGACTACCAAAACGCTTTGTCAGTAACTTGTGCACAACTTCTCAGTGCCACCACGGCGCTCGACTTGGCCAC